>JAGHSG010000157.1 GCA_018066005.1 Bacteroidales bacterium
GTCTTCGCCAACGCAGGAGTGCTGGATCGTATCGTTTCCTTTGTCAATACTACCGAGAACCCTGCCGTTGAGCGTCTGTTGATTCCTGATATGGCTTTGACAGCAGCCGAGTATTTTGCTGTACAGAAACAGCAGAAAGTATTGGTATTGTTGACAGATATGACATTGTATGCTGATGCTTTGGCTATTGTCAGCAACCGTATGGACCAGATTCCAAGTAAAGACAGTATGCCCGGTTCACTCTATTCGGACTTGGCTAAGATTTATGAAAAGGCTGTTCAGTTCCCGGAGGAAGCCGGTGGCGGCAGTATCACCATTATTGCCGTAACAACCTTGTCCGGCGGTGATATCACACACGCTATTCCTGATAACACCGGTTATATTACCGAGGGTCAGTTGTACCTGCGTCGTGACTCTGACATCGGAAAAGTTATCGTAGATCCTTTCCGTTCGCTGTCCCGTTTGAAACAGTTGGTTGCCGGCAAGAAGACACGCGAAGATCATCCGCAAGTAATGAACGCTGCTGTTCGTCTATATGCTGATGCCGCTAACGCCAAGACCAAGTTAGAAAATGGTTTCGACCTGACTGACTACGATAACCGCTGTCTGGACTTCGCTAAGGAGTACTCAAATGATATTTTGGCAATTGATGTTAATATTAACACGACCGAGATGTTGGATATAACCTGGTCACTGTTTGCCAAGTACTTCAAGCCCGAAGAGGTTAATATCAAGCAAGCTCTTGTAGATAAATACTGGAAGAAATAATGGCTATTCAATATCAATTTAATAAAACATCTTTACAAACGCTGGAAAAGGATCTGAAGATGCGGCAACGTACTCTTCCAACTCTTCAAAGCAAGGAAACTGCTCTACGCCTTGAAGTTAAGAAGGCCAAAGCGGAGATCCAAGCATTGGACGAGGAGGTTAATCGTCGCATTAAAGATTATGACCAGATGATTGCGTTGTGGGGAGAATTTGATACATCGCTTATCCACGTGGATGATGTACGTATGTCCGTCAAGAAGATTGCCGGTGTGCGCGTTCCTATGTTGGATGAGGTGGTTTATACGACCAAAGCGTTTAATATATTCTCTTCACCCAAGTGGTTTGTAGATGGTTTTGAGCAACTCAAAGCCATAGCAGATGTGGGTATTCGACAGGAATTTGTACGCCGCAAAGTGGATTTGCTGGAGTATGCGCGTAAGAAAACGACGCAGAAAGTGAATCTTTTTGAGAAAGTGCAAATACCCGGATATCAGGATGCTATTCGTAAGATTAAACGCTTTATGGAAGATGAGGAGAACTTATCCAAGTCCAGCCAAAAGATAGTTAAAGGTAAACGCGAACGTCAAGCCGCAGAAGCAGCAAGAAAGGAGGCATTGCTATGATTACACAGATGAAAAAATACACTTTCCTGGTGATGGCTTCTCGTTATGAGCATTTCTTGGAGCAGTTGCGTGAAGCAGGCGTCGTTCATATTACGTTGAAAGCCGAAGGAATGGCGGATAACGAGGACTTGCAAGCATGCTTCGCTCGCAAAGAGGAAATAGAGCATATTATTAAGCAAGGTGCGCCTGACCAACTGATTAAAGAGAAAAACAATATCATCGACAAAATAGAACAAACGCGTCACGAAGTGGCTCGCATGGCTATTTGGGGTGATTTTGATAAAAAACAGTTGGAACAACTGCAACAAGCCGGTTATACCCTATATTATTACACATGCGCGAGCGCACACTGGAATGAAGAATGGGGTATATCAGTGGGTGAAGCAAGCGGCAAGACGTATTTTGTATCGCTACAACCTATTGATAATGAATATGTGACGGCTGAAAAACTGAACGATAAATGTTCGGCTGACTTGCAAAAAGATATTGAGTCACTCAATGGTCTTTTAGTTGCTGCTGATGCACGTATTGAAGCTTGGCAAGCGGCTAATATGGCACAGACACAAGCCGAGTTGGCAGATATTAATCGTCAGATTGATTGGAGAAAAGTATCTCTTTCTACGGATACAACCGCGGAAGGTGCGCTTAAATTATTGGAAGGATTCTGTCCTATTGATAACGTAGCTGCATTGGATGCAACGTTGGAAACCTTAGACTGCTACTACGAGGCAGAAGATCCGAAAGAGGGTGACGCTACGCCAATTAAGTTGAAGAATGGTTTCTTCTCGCGTTTATTTGAGCCCATTACACGTCTATATTCCTTACCTAATTATGCCGAATTAGATCCGACGCCATTCTTGGCTCCATTTTTTACGCTATTCTTTGGCTTATGCTTAGGCGATGGCGGATACGGCTTGTTAGTATTGGCAGCCGGTTGGTTCCTTATCGCCAAAAAACCTGCCATGAAAGAGTGGGGTTGGATGGCTGTCTTTTTGGGTTTAGTAACGGCAATTGTTGGTATATTGACCGGCATGTTCTTTGGTATCGAATTGGAGAAAGTGGCATTCTTGGCCCCCATTCGTGAGTATTTTATTACTCAAACGAACTGCTCGGTGCATATTGCCGGAGGTACATATCATCCACTAATGGCATTTGCCATTATAATAGGTGTGTTCCAAATCCTATTTGCTATGGGCTTTAAGGTCGTTAAGATTGCTTTGCAACGCGGATTCAAGTATGCCGTGTATGATTTGGCATGGTTGGTAGGATTAATCGGACTTATTATTTGGGCTATTGTTGCCTCTCAATTATCTGCTATTGGGTCGTATTGTTTCTACGGACTATTTGGATTATGTGCCTTGTGTATCCTCTTCTATAATGACCCGGACCGTAAGTTCTTAGTTATGAACATCGGCGGTGGATTATGGGGGACATACAACATGATTAGTGGCCTGTTGGGCGATATATTGAGTTATATCCGTCTGTTTGCCTTAGGTTTGGCAGGCGGTATATTGGGTAGTGTGTTCAATGCTTTGGCATTACAAGTGCAAGCCGGCATGAATCCGTGGATAGGTTGGTTACCGATGCTATTGATTATGGTCTTTGGCCACGCTCTCAACTTTGGACTTTGTATCATTTCGTCTGTTGTTCACCCTTTGCGTTTAACCTTTGTGGAGTTCTACAAGAACGCAGGTTTTGAAGGAGGCGGAATGCAGTATGAGCCATTTAAGAAATAAACAATAAACAAAATAAATATTACTATTATGACATTAAATTTGATTATTGCCTTTTTAGGCGTTGCCTTGATGGTAGGACTGTCAGGCATTGGAAGTGTTTACGGATTAACCATTTGTGGTAATGCAGTAGTAGGTTCGTTAAAGAAACGTCCTGAAGCAATGGGTACGTACATTTTGCTTTCCGCACTGCCTTCCACACAGGGTATCTATGGTTTCGTAGGTTATTTCATGATTCAGAGCTATTTGACTCCCGGAATAACCACTTTGCAAGCTGCTGCTATTCTTGGTGGTGGTATCGCTTTGGGATTAGTTGGTTTGTTATCCGCTGTTCGCCAAGGTCAAGTATGTGCTAATGGTGTTGCCGCTACCGGTGCAGGAAACAATGTAACTGCAGGTACGATGATTATGGCAGCTTTCCCTGAGTTCTACGCTATCTTGGCTCTGTTGGTAGTTATCCTGATGGGAGGCTTGATGGGAGCACCTGTTCTCTAATCACAATAGAGTACATCAAAAATGATCTGCAATCGGGTGACCGGTTGCAGATCATTTTTTTTTATAATTACTATTATCTTACTTCGTCTAAGCGAATAGGGAAATTGAAATAGGTATCGGGGTAGGGCTCGTTTTGCAAGGTGAAGTGCCACCACTCGGTATCAAAGGGATTAAATCCGTGACGTAACATAGCGTCACGCAGTACTTGACGCATAGCAAGTTGCTCTTCGGTCAGGTCTGTATAGGAAGGGTAGGAGGACATACCAAACCAATCAAAAGTGGCACCCATATCTACTTCGCGTTCCGTCGTCATATCAAAAAGAGTCAAATCAACAGTGGCGCCACGCGAGTGACTGCTATGCTCGCAAATAAATCCTTCGGGGAAAAGGCGATCTTTGTCCAGATCCGGATAGAAATAGGGTTTCATAAGTGTATCTGCCACATCTTTTGACCAACGCACAAAGTGGTCAACTGCACGTTGTGGACGGTAAGCATCAAATATTTTGAGTCGATACCCTTGCTGTTTGAGGTCTTCGCTGACTTTTAATAACGAATCGGCGGCTTGTTGGGTCAGTAAAGCGATGGGTTCGTCATAGCCGTCAATACGTGTTCCCACAAAGTTATACGTGGAGTGGTAACGAATCTCCAAGATTACATCCGGAATAACTTCGGAAATACTGACAAATCCGTATTGTGTTCCTTCGGGAACTGTTTGTTTAGGGGTGCATGCAACTAAAACGGCACACATAAAGAGGGGAAAAAGTTTTCTCATGCGTATGGGAATATTATTTCTTTTCTTTCGGGAGGGGTTGACGGAAGCGTTTCTGGCGTTGATGCCAGCGTTCGCGGGCGTATTGCTGCATATCTGCAATCTCGTCGTTTTCATCTACAATCTCCAAGCCGAAGATAGTTTCGATAACATCTTCCAAGGTCAAGATACCTTGGAAACAACCGTATTCGTCAATAATCACACCTATTTGTGATTTCTCTTTTAACATGCGGTCAAAGATGTCTCCAATAGACATATTCTCGTTATATTGGGGTAGGGGACGCTTGATAGAGCCCAAAGTCTTGGTAAAATGGTCTTCTGTCAAGTTCTCCAAGGCATCATCACGCATCACATACCCTGTGATATATTCCGGTGAGTCACTATATACGGGAATACGCGAGAAATGGTCATAATCATCGCAGTCATAATAATCCTTCAGTGTCATACTTTCCGGAGCGGTGGCGGCTACGACACGCGGCGTCATCACATCACTGGCTTTGACATCGTCCAAACGCATAACGTTGCGTATGATTTTGTTCTCATCTTCTTCAATAACACCTTCTTCTTCGCCCACATTAGCCATGGCTAATACTTCTTCTCGGCTAACGGCCGCTTCGTCATTTTCGGGGAAGATATGTGATATCCATTCAATCAACTTGACAAAGGGGTACATGATAATAATCAGCATACGAATCGTTCCTGCTGTAATACCCATCAAGTTCTTCCAATAGGTTGTGCCAAAGGTCTTGGGCACTATTTCGGAAAAAATAAGTATCAATAGCGTAATAACGGCGCTGACCAGTCCAAACCATTCACTTCCGAAGATGATATTGGCTTGTTGACCCACACCGGCTGCACCTACCGTGTTAGCAATGGTGTTGAGAGACAGAATGGCTGCTAAAGGTCGCTCCGGCTCCGTTTTGTAGTGTTTCATACGCTTGGCAGGAGCATATCCTTCACTTTCACGCAAGTTGATATAAGATAGAGTAGTAGTCATCAGTACCGACTCCAGTGTGGAGCAGATAAAAGAGATAACCATTGCAGATAAAAGAAATACTAATAGAAGGGTCATTTATAATTGGTAATTGATAGTTGATGATTGTTGTTTGCGCAAGCGCCATTTATAACAGGGCGAAGTCAATAACTTCCTGAATGTCTTTGACATAGTGGAGAGTCAGTCCTTGCAAATAGATGTCGGGTATTTCCATTACATCCTTGCGGTTGTCTTCACAAAGAATCAAATCCGTGATGCCGGCTCGTTTGGCGGCTAATATCTTTTCCTTGACGCCACCTATTGCCAAGACCTTGCCCCGCAAAGTCATCTCGCCCGTCATAGCAATGCGCGGACGCACTTTGCGCTTGGTGAAAGCGCTTACCATAGCTGTAGTCATCGTTATACCGGCACTGGGACCGTCCTTGGGAATTGCTCCTTCGGGGACGTGCAAGTGAACAGAGTGTGAATTGATATCTTTTTCTTTTATTCCCAACTGCTCGGCGTGTGCTTTGATATAGCCAAGTGCCAAGGTGGCACTCTCTTTCATTACATCGCCCAAGTTGCCTGTCAGGGTGAGGGTAGGTTGCTTGCTGGGACTCAAACTAGTTTCGATAAAGAGTATCTCGCCGCCGACTTGCGTCCAAGCCAAACCTGTAACGACACCTATGTAGCGGTTATTCTCGTATTGGTCGCGGGAATAGCGTTTCTGCCCTAAATACGCGATTAGGTCTTCCGGCGTAATGGCTACATTATACGGCTCATCCATAGCAAGTTTCGTCACGGCTTTGCGGCAAATGGTTGCAATCTTACGCTCTAATGAACGCACGCCGCTCTCGCGCGTATAATCATCTATGAGGCGTTCCAGCACTTCATCCGAGAAAGTCAGTTGCTCTGCGGTCAGACCGTGTTCGTCTAATTCCTTGGGAATCAAGTGACGTTTGGCTATCTCTTCTTTTTCTTCCATCAGATAGCCTGTCATCTCAATCAGTTCCATACGGTCGAGTAGGGGACGTGGGATGTTGTCTAACGTGTTAGCAGTAGCAATGAACAGCACTTTGCTCAAATCATAATCCACGTTTAGGAAATTATCATGGAAAGTCTTGTTCTGCTCGGGGTCCAGTACTTCCAACAGTGCCGAAGTGGGGTCGCCCTTATAGTCAGCACCTATCTTGTCTATTTCATCCAAGACAAAGACGGGGTTACTGCTTTTGACTTTTTGGATGTTTTCAATAATTCGTCCCGGCATAGCACCTATATAGGTACGTCTGTGTCCGCGAATCTCCGCTTCGTCGTGCAGACCGCCTAAACTGATGCGTGCATATTTGCGTCCAAGGGCTTTGGCTATTGATTTGCCTAAACTGGTCTTACCGACACCCGGAGGGCCGTAAAGGCATAGAATAGGGGTCTTGGTGTGGTCGTTACCCACTTTTTGCAGTTGCTTTTGTACCGCCAAGTACTCCAAAATACGTTCTTTCACCTTATCCAAGCCATAGTGGTCAGCATCCAATACCTGTTGGGCATTTTTGAGGTCAAAATTGTCATCGGTATATTCATTCCACGGCAAATCCAGCAACACTTCCAAGTAGTTCTGTTGCGTGCTGTAATCCGGAGAATGAGTGGACATGTGCTGCAACTTACCCAATTCTTCATCAAAGGTTTTTTGGATATCTTGCGACCATTTTTTCTGTGCCGCTTTGTCCTTCATCTCCTTGATGACCTGTGCGCCCGTGTCGCCCAATTCTTTCCGAATAGCATCCATTTGGTGCTGCAAGAAATATTCGCGCTGTTCCTTGTCGATATCACTCTTGGTTTTGTTTTGGATATCGGCTTTCATTTGAATCATCTGAACTTCTTTGTTCAGTAACTCCAATAAGTGGAAAGCACGGTCGGCGAGGGATGAGTAGGAGAGCAGTTGTTGCTTTTCTTCAATCTTAAAGCCGAAGTTGACGCAGATATAATTGACCAATACGAGAGGGTCGTCGATGTTACGCATCGTTATTCCTGCTTCGGGAGGGGTATTTTCTGCCTGACTGACGATTGTTATGGCTTGCTCCTTGATATTGCTGCATAAAGCCAGGAATTCTTTGTCGTTGCGTTTAGGAAAGACTTCTTGGATGCAGGTTACAGATGCTTTGATAATGCCGGCTTCGGTCGTAAACTCATTCATTTGAATACATTCTTGACCTTCTAAGATAGCAATGACGCCGGAGTTCTTTTGCTCAATAACGCGCACCACGCGTGCAGTGGTACCTAATGTATATAAATCCTCTGCACCGGGTTCCTGTACATCTTTTTCTTTTTGGCAAGCCACAGCGAGCAAAGATTCTTGCTCGTACGCATCTTTGACTAATTTTTGCGATTTAGGTCGAGCGACAGCCACCGGCATAAATACGCCGGGGAATAAAACCATATTACGCAGTGGCAGCACATTTAACATTACTTGTGTCACTGCATCTTCCATCCTAAATACGTTATTTTACATAATCGCAATTATATTCCATAAGTAATTGATAATCAGCGATTAGTAATTTGACAATAAAAATTATTTGGCTTGTGGGCGGATATCGATTTGCAATTCGTCCAATTGAATTTGGTCGATGATACTTGGTGCGCCGAGCATAACATCTTTACCTTGGTTATTCTTCGGGAAAGCGATGCAGTCACGAATGCTATCCAGTCCGGCAAAGATGCTGACCAAACGGTCCAGTCCGTAAGCCAATCCTCCGTGAGGCGGCGCTCCGTATTTGAAGGCGTTCATCAGGAAGCCGAATTTGGTCTGTGCCTGTTCGGGTGTGAAGCCCAGAATCTCGAATATCTTTTGTTGCAGTCCGGCTTCGTGGATACGAATGGAACCGCCACCGACTTCGCAACCGTTGATGACGCAGTCATAAGCGTTAGCACGTACAGAAGCGGGATCAGTGTCCAATAACGGGATGTCTTCGGGTTTGGGACTGGTAAACGGATGGTGCATCGCCATGAGACGGTTTTCTTCGTCCGACCACTCATACATCGGGAAGTCAATAACCCATAGGCAGGAGAATTTCTTGGGGTCACGCAAGCCGAGTTGGCGTCCCATTTCAAGACGTAATTCGCTGAGTTGTTTGCGTGTTTTCATGGCGTCGTCGCCACTTAATATAAGAATAAGGTCTCCTTCTTCGGCGTTCATAGCCTGTTTGAGTTCTTGCAGCACGTCCTGTGTGTAGAACTTGTCGACGCTGGATTTGACATTCCCACCCTCTTCAACGCGGGCATAAACCATGCCTTTGGCACCAATCTGCGAGCGTTTAACGTAGTCGGTCAAGGCGTCTAACTGTTTACGGGTATAAGTAGCACAGCCTTTGGCACATATACCGCCGATATAGTTGGCGTTAGCAAAGACGCTGAATTTATCTTCTTCGGCTTTCTTATCTTCGGCTGCATGGAAGAGGTCCTGCAGTTCAACAAAGGTCATACCGAAACGAGTATCGGGTTTGTCGGAGCCGTAGTATTTCATAGCGTCAGCCCATGTCATACGCGGTAATTGCGGAATATCTATGTTGAGAATAGTCTTGAACAGGTGTTTAATCATCCCTTCGAACATATTAAGAATATCTTCCTGCTCTATGAAGGACATTTCGCAGTCTATCTGTGTGAACTCGGGTTGTCGGTCGGCACGCAAGTCTTCGTCGCGGAAGCACTTAACAATCTGGAAATAGCGGTCAAATCCGCTGACCATAAGCAGTTGTTTAAGCGTTTGCGGACTTTGTGGCAGAGCGTAGAATGTACCGGGGTTCATACGGCTGGGAACGACGAAATCGCGTGCGCCTTCGGGTGTCGAGTTGACCAACACGGGCGTTTCTACTTCCAAGAATCCCTGCTCGTCCAGATAGCGGCGTGTCTCGAATGCCATTTTGTGGCGTAATTCAAGGTTTTTGCGTACAATAGGACGACGCAAGTCCAGATAGCGGTATTTCATACGTAAGTCGTCACCGCCGTCGCTTTCGTCTTCAATGGTGAAAGGCGGTGTGAGGGCAGGATTGAGGATATTGACGCTTTGTACATCAATCTCTATCTCCCCTGTTGGCAGTTGGGTGTTCTTGGACTGACGCTCAATAACCTGACCGGTTACTTGGAGTACAAATTCACGTCCCAACCCTTCTGCGAGAGCCAGTTTATCATTATTAAACGCTAATTGTGTGAGGCCATAGCGGTCGCGCAAATCAATAAAAGTTAATCCACCCATTTTGCGGATACGTTGTACCCACCCGGCGAGTGTGACCGTTTTTCCTACATCGGCGATACGAAGTTCGCCGCAAGTAACTGTTCTGTACATATTGTAGTATAAAGTATAAAGTTGAAAGTCGAGAGTTGATATTAACCCACCTGGACGTTGGCGTCAATTTTTCGGATTAGTCCTTTTAGGACATCTCCGGGTCCGTATTCATAGAACTCGGTAGCACCGTCGCAAATCATATTCTTGATGGTTTGTGTCCAGCGTACGGGAGCCGTGAGCTGCATGAGCAAGTTCTGGCGAATCTCTTCGGGATTGCGTTGCGGATAGGCGTTAACGTTTTGATAAATAGGACAGATGGGTTCGTGGAACTCGGTGGCAAGGATAGCCTCTTTGAGTTCTTCGGCTGCGGGTTGCATGAGCGGGGAGTGGAAAGCGCCCCCTACTTGCAGCCGGATAGCACGTTTAGCGCCGTTCTCGCGCAGTTTTTCGCACGCTTTTTCGACGCCTTCAATGGTACCGCTGATGACTACTTGTCCCGGGCAGTTAAAGTTGGCAGCCACCACCACTTCTCCTGCAATCTGTCCGCATATCTCGTCCACTTTCTCATCGGGCATACCTAACACAGCCGCCATAGTACTCTCCTGCATCTCGCATGCTTTCTGCATAGCGGTAGCACGTTTGCTGACCAGCATGATGGCATCTTCAAAACGAAGGGCACCGCAGGCAACCAATGCAGAATATTCGCCCAGACTGTGTCCTGCCACCATATCGGGGTGCCAGATAGTCATGACATGATTCATGATGACTGAATGGAGGAAGACAGCGGGTTGTGTAACGCGTGTTTGTTTGAGATCTTCGGGATTGCCGTTAAACATAACATCCGTGATGCGGAATCCTAAAATATCGTTTGCTTTTTCAAACATCTCTTTGGCCACCGGATAGGAGTCGTATAAGTCCTTACCCATCCCAACGAATTGGGCACCTTGGCCGGGAAATACAAATGCTTTCATTTTTAACGTGTAATTGTAATTGGACTGCAAAATTACAACTTTTTTTTGAAATTTCCAAATAAAATATAATTTTATTTATCTTATTCCATCAACTTCTTGTATCGTATGCGTTTGGGATTAGTGGCATCTTCGCCTAGGCGGAGTTTTTTGTTCTGTTCATAATCGGAGTAAGAGCCCTCAAACCAATACACCTTACTATCACCCTCGTACGCGAGTATGTGCGTGCATATACGGTCGAGGAACCAGCGGTCGTGGCTGATGACGACAGCACATCCGGCGAAGTTCTCCAAGCCTTCTTCAAGGGCGCGAAGGGTGTTGACATCTATGTCGTTGGTCGGTTCGTCCAATAATAAGACGTTGGCTTCGGATTTGAGGGTGAGTGCCAAGTGTAGGCGGTTGCGCTCACCGCCGGACAGCATACCGCATTTCTTCTCTTGGTCGGAGCCTGCAAAGTTGAATCTGCTAAGGTAAGCGCGTGCGGATATCTCGCGTCCGCCAACACGGATAAAGTCAGTGCCGTTGGAGATAGTCTCGAAGACTGTTTTTTCGGGGTCTATGCCGGAGTGTACCTGATCGACGTACCCCACTTTGACCGTGTCGCCCACTTCAAAAGTTCCTTTATCGACGGTCTCCTGCCCCATTATCATGCGGAAGAGTGTTGTTTTGCCGGCGCCGTTAGGACCTATAATACCTACGATGCCGTTGGGGGGCAGCATAAAGTTCATGCCCTCGAACAGGCAGCGGTCGCCGAAGGACTTGGCGACATCTACGGCGTTGATAACTTTATTGCCCAGACGCGGACCGTTAGGAATGAATATTTCGAGTTTCTCTTCGCGTTCTTTCTGTTCTTCGTTCAGCATCTTGTCGTACGCTCCGAGACGTGCTTTGGACTTGGCTTGTCGTGCTTTGGGGGCCATGCGTACCCATTCCAATTCGCGTTCCAGTGTCTTGCGTCGTTTGCTGGCCTGCTTTTCTTCCTGAGCCATGCGTGTTGTTTTCTGTTCGAGCCATGAGGAGTAATTGCCTTTCCACGGGATACCTTCGCCGCGGTCGAGTTCGAGTATCCAACCGGCTACGTTGTCGAGGAAGTAACGGTCGTGTGTAATACAGATAACCGTTCCTGCGTATTGGTGCAGGTGCTGTTCC
>JAGHSG010000149.1 GCA_018066005.1 Bacteroidales bacterium
CCAAAAGCATCTATCTCCCTGACAATCTGTCCCTTAGCTATTCCGCCAACCGCAGGATTGCAACTCATTTGACCGATTTTATTCATATCCATCGTGATCAAAAGAGTTCGCGATCCCATTCGAGCCGCGGCATGTGCTGCTTCGCATCCGGCATGTCCGGCACCAACAACTATAATATCGTATTCAAAGTTCATTTTCGATGTGTATGCCACTTGTAACGTCCTGATAATGAGTTCCTATGAACGGTTCTTTGCCGAGGAAAGAAAGCATCTTCAATATGATTTAATTCGATAACTTCCTTCGTTTTGGGGTCCAATAAGATACCTATTACATCAAACCGCGGTTTACGCTCCTCGTGATGGCATTTGATGTATATATTGGCGGCAAAGGTTATGTTGCGCTTTTTCTCCTCATCTACCGCTTGCTCGGGGTAACCATTAAAAGTAGAAGTTCTGGTTTTTACCTCGCAGAAAACAATAAATTCCTCATTAGCGGCAATGATATCAATCTCTTTGGCATTAACCTTAACATTCTGATCTATAATGGTATAGCCTTTTTGTTGTAAGAGATTAACAGCAATCTGTTCTCCGAGATTACCTGTATCGTCCGGTCTATGAAGATGAAAGAGAGCCATTATAACGACCATTCAAAACCGTCCTTGGTATCTTTGACAGAGAACCCGAGAGCGGTCAGTTCATTACGTATTTTATCAGATGTAGCCCAGTCTTTGTTTTGCTTGGCAGCCAAACGGATATTGAGAAGCAAGTCTATTGCACCTTTATAAGCGTCTGTTCCTGCGGAAGCATTGTTTTCTTCCATTCTAAGACCTAAAATATCTACTACGAATGTTTTCCACACGGCTTGCATTTCAGCGAGATCTTCCGATGAAATGGTGCCTTTTCCGTCAAAAACGGTATTGATAGCACGACTAGAATCAAAGAGATGGGAGATAACAATCGGGGAGTTCAGGTCATCTTCCATAGCCTCTTCACATAACTGGCGGAGGTTGGTTAACTCAACCGTTGTTTGGTCCGCCGGTTTGAGTTTCATCAGTCGGTTATAGGCTTCTGTCAGGCGCGCCAAGCCTTTTTCTGCCGCTTCGAGTGCTTCGGAAGAAAAATCTACCGTAGAACGATAGTGTGCCATCAGAATGAAGAAACGAATGGTCATCGGTGAGAAAGGCTTCGAGAGCAACTCATGTTCGCCCTTGAAGAACTGTTCCAGCGTGATAAAATTATGGTATGATTTACCCATTTTCTTACCGGCAATGGTTATCATATTGTTATGCATCCAATAATGCACGCTATCATGCCCGAGAGCGGCACACGACTGGGCTATTTCGGCCTCATGATGGGGGAACATAAGGTCCAAACCACCCCCGTGAATATCAAATTCTTCGCCGAGGTATTTGGTACCCATCGTAGAACATTCCATGTGCCATCCGGGAAAACCTTCACTCCACGGACTGGGCCAGTGCATGATATGTTCGGGTGCCGCTTTTTTCCAAAGGGCAAAGTCAAAACTATGTTTTTTCTCGTTTTGTCCGTCCAATTCGCGTGTTTCGGTCTTTATCTCTTCCAGATTACGTCCGGATAGTTTGCCATACGGATAGTCTTGTGCATATTTCTCTACGTCCATATAAACGGAGCCATTGCTGATATAAGCATAGCCTTTTTCGAGGATTTTCTTCACAAATTCTATCTGCTCAATGATATGTCCGCTGGCATGGGGTTCAATCGTGGGCGGTAAGACGTTTAGCGCCTCCATATCGTGATGATAACGATTGGTGAAGTACTGTACCACTTCCATGGGCTCCAATTGCTCCAGACGGGCTTTTTTTGCTATCTTATCTTCGCCTTCATCGGCATCATGCTCCAAGTGTCCCACATCCGTTATATTACGCACGTAGCGCACTTTGTATCCCAGGTGCAGGAGATAGCGGTAAAGGAGGTCAAAGGTAATAGCAGGACGAGCATGTCCCAAGTGTGCATCGCCATAGACCGTCGGACCGCAAACATACATACCGACATGTCCTTCATGAAGAGGACGGAAATATTCTTTCTGGCGAGTTAATGTGTTGTAAATCTGTAACATATATTTGTATTTTAGAGATTCATTTTTGCTGCTTGTTCCAAAAGGTATTTTTTAGCGGCTTCGTATTCGTTAGGAATGATGCCGTCCAAAATAGCATCTTTGATAGATTGTTTGAGTTGACCGACAAGAGAGCAGGGTTCCAAATGAAGCAACTGCATAATTTCTTCGCCACGTACGGGAGGTTGGAAATTGCGAATACGGTCGCGCTCTTCCAATTCAACCATTTTTTGGCGAACCAATTCATAGTTTTTATGAAAACGTTCCACTTTCTCTGCATTACGGGACGTGATATCTGCATCACAGAGAAGCATCAAATCGTCTATATCATCCCCCGCTTCAAAGAGTAAACGACGTACTGCAGAATCCGTTACCGTGTCTTCGATGAGATTGATAGGGCGCATGTGCAGGTCCACCATCTTGACGATATAATCCATTTTTTCATTTTGGGGCATCTTCATTTTCTTAAAGATATGCGGAATCATCTTAGCGCCCAAATAGTTATGATTACGGAATGTCCAACCCGATTGTTCATCCCATGCTTTGGACTTGGGTTTACCTATGTCATGCAGTAGAGCAGCCCAACGCAGCCACAGATTATCCGAGTTATGAGCCACATTATCAAGCACTTGTAAGGTATGCAAGAAGACATCTTTATGTCCGCGACCATCTTTGGTTTCTATACCTTTAAGAGCAGCCAGTTCGGGGAAGATAAGAGGTAACAGCCCTGTTTTATCCAGCAGTTTCCATCCTTCTGACGGACGGCGCGAGAGCATTATTTTATTCAGTTCGTCCACAATACGCTCGCGGGTGATGATATTGATACGTTCCTTGTTGCGAGCAATAGCATCGAATGTCTCAGGTTCAAGGAAGAAACCCAGTTGCGTAGCAAAACGAATAGCACGCATCATGCGGAGCGGGTCATCTGAGAACGTTATGTCCGGGTCGAGTGGGGTACGAATGGTGCAATCTTGCAGGTCATACATCCCGTCAAAGGGGTCCAACAGTTCACCATAACGGCCTTTGTTCAGACAAATAGCCATTGCATTGATAGTGAAGTCTCGACGGTTTTGGTCTTCTTCCAAGGTGCCATCTTCCACGATAGGATTACGGCTGTCGTGCTGATAACTCTCTCGACGCGCACCTACAAATTCCAATTCAATGTCATGCCATTTGACTTGAGCCGTACCATAGGTACGGAAAACACTCAAATGGGCATGTTTGCCTAAGTGTTTGGCGACCACTTCTGCCAACTCAATACCACGACCGATGGTAACGATGTCAATGTCATTAGAGGGGCGATGTAAGATTAGGTCACGCACCCATCCCCCAATGACATAGCACTCCAACCCCATCTCGTCAGCAGTATCGCCTACGAGGTGGAGAATAGGGTTCTCTATTTTGGGATCTTGAATAAGCATTTATTCTATTCGTTTCTTCCTCTATATTGTCTTTACCATGTCTGCTTTCGCTGTCGGTTCGCCGTCGGTTCGCCGTCGGCAAACACAGGTATCATATTAGAACTTCCAACTGCAGCCAACCGTTGCTTGGATACCTGCTAACTGATAGCCATAGAAACGGTCATTATGGCGGTTGAGTAAGTTATTGAGTTGCACGTAGATGCCTAAGTCAGAATTGAAATCATAGCGAGCACCTAAATTTAAGCCAATATATGCCTTACCCTTTTTCTCCCCTTGCCACGTCATCATCTTGAACGATCCTGCAAAGGTGTTATCGCTGTAAAGCGACCAGTGGGAGTCAATTCGGGCATCTATACGCAGGTGTAAATCCCATGCCGGACGATCGTAAACGGTACCGGAAGAGTAGCCCCATATATCTTGATTTTCAATACTTTCGGATATCCAATGGTAGTAATTACCGGAGAACAACAGGTGAATAATATCCTGATAATGGTAGGTTAATTCCAGTCCCACTTTCCAACGTTGATAGTCGGCATAACAGTAGTCAACAAAACCACCGGGTTGAGTTGTTGTTGAGTCGGCATAGAAGACGGTTTGATTCTTCATGTAGGCATAACGGGCATAAATATCCAAAAGCAGGTTGTCGGTTGCACGCACTTTGAAGCCCAGAAAGCATCTACCGGAATATACGAAGCCACATGCGTTGAATTTACTGACCACGAGGCGCTACGATAAGGACAACTTTCGATATATCCATCTAATGTTCCGAAGGAGAATTTTCCGGTAGCACCTCCGTAAACCGCTAACCAAGAAGGAATTATGCGATATTCGGCATACACTTCAGGTGATGGAGCAAAGCTGATTTGCTTATTGGAAGACATCATCTGTCCCTTACCTATATTGAAATCCAAATTGGCTCCAACGCGGACGAGTAATCTATCTCCCACATATTTATAATAAGGATGAATACGAATGCCGTGGCGAGACGTATAGTTGCGATTCGTATCCGTGGCAAGCCATAACTGATCCCGAACGGAGTAGATAGCATTACGTACTACCAAGTCGGCACCTGCACGATGTTCATCACCATTCCATTCCACGTTAGCAATGGTTCGAATCTGGTGTTCAGCCACCTGATTAGGCATAGTGTATGCCTGGTAGCCTATTTGGACTTGATAGAGCACATCTGCATTCTTTTTGGAACGGACGCCTACATTCGCGTTTACGCCCCAAATGGACTGCTTATCTTGCTCGGAAAGGTCGCAAAAACGCTTAAGGGACAATTTACCATCATCGTAGTAACGTCCGAAACGGGTGAAAAACGTGTTCTTACCCGCCACATCGAAATAAATATCCAAATCAGAGAACTGCTTAACAAAGTCCATTCCGACGGTAGTCTCTTCCCAAGTGCAAACGCCCCACTCTGCATCGTGATGCGCAAATAAATTGAGTTTAACACCCTTGGATGCTTTTCCTGTAACAGGTACGCGATAACGGAAATTAAGGTGCGTGTTAAAATGCCCTAATCCCCCATCAAGGATACCGCTCTTTTGCTCTTGTGAAGGGAACGGACGAGATGGGAAACGCATCGGTTTGGCATTGTAAGCCAAGCCGTCAGTGGCTATCTCTTCTGAATAGACAATATTCACTTGGGGTTCTTGAACCTCCATACGTTCAGGCGAAACGTTCAGTTTGCCGGCACTTTGAATAACCGGTCTAAATTCTTTTTCTACCGTTACCGAACGAGATACCGTGTCCTGCTGGGCAAAAGAACAAGGAATAAGGAATAAGGAGCAGATGCCTATTCCGATATATTTCAACTTTTTCATATTTCGTCCTCCTCTTCTTCAATAGATTGTGATTCTTGTGGCTGTTCCAAATCTTCTATTTTTTGCAGTTTTTCACTTACAATAGTTTGGATATCATCCTGCGCTTTGTAGTTCTGTTGTAAGGTCAGCAAATACTGTTTAGCCTGGAACGTGTCGCCACGAGTGACATTGATATCCGACAACAATAATAAACTCTTTGCAAGCCAATATTGATGTTGGGTTTTCATCGAAGCAAATGACATAATTTCTTGTTCAGAAGCATCCAACTGTCCTTGGCGGAAATAAACCAAAGCCAATAAATACTTGGCTTCTGCACCTGTTTCTACGCGCACATCTTTGGATAAGGTCATCAAATCGGACATAGCCTGACCATATTGCTCTTGTTCAACGAGTGCTTTGGCGCGACTATATTGGGCTTCTTGGCGCACTTCGACCGTGGCGTTGTTGTCCGATAGGATATCCGATGCTATCGTAACAACCTCAGCATAATCATTCATAAGATTAGATGACCGCAGCACGCCTAATTTGGCATTCAGCAGGTCTTTATTTGTCAGACCCAACACAGTTAATTTCTCAAAATAAGTACGTGCTACCGCGTAATTCTTTTGGTCATACGCCATTTCGGCTATACGGGTATAGGTCTCCTTCGTATAGGGATTATTCTCTTCGGCTGCTAAAGAGAGATACAGATTCAATGATTTTTCCTTATCTCCCAAGCGATAATAGCAATCGGCAGCGTTATACGTGGCAGTAAGACAATGTCTTCCGCCCGGACAATATTTCCCTATATACAAAGTCATTGCAGCCGCAGCGTCCTTATAATTGCCTAACATATACTGCAATTCGCCTGCTGCATAGGTTAGGGAGTCATCCTTGGAAGCAACGGACATATTCATCTTGGGAAGTTCCTTGGTGTAAGTCAGGTAATCACTAACTTTATTTTGCTCCACATATACCTGCTCCATTCCATCCAATGCCGTGTATGCCTGTTCGGTAGCGGGATAAGTTTCAATCGTTTGGCGGAAACTTTGAATGGCTTCATCATACATACCCAAATTACGATAAATCATACCTTTTTCAAGGGATGCAGTACGGGCGAATGAACTATTCGGATAATTCTCCACCAGACGTGAATAAGCATTGATGGCCTGCAAGTTATCCTCTTGCTGTAAATTAGCACGTGCTATTTCATAAAGAGCGTCATCGGCATAATCAGACTTCGGATATTTAGCCAAGAGTTGTTCCATAGCATTAACCTTATCCTTGTACTGATGCATCAGACCCAACACATATCCACGTTGGAACATAGCATAATCAGCGCCTTGTTTGCCGGACGTGATGACTTGCTGATACGTGTCAGCAGCCTCCATAAACTGACGTGCATTGAATTGACAGTCACCTATTCGATTCAAAGCATCTGCATATAATGCCTTATTTTTCTGTGCTTCGGGACGCTTGATATAACACTCAAAACATCCTTGTGCAGGAGCATATTTATGCAAATTGAAAGACAGGTATCCTTGCAAATAGTCTGCCATGGCAGCATTGGGAGAAGACGAATAAGAAGACTGTTGTCTATATTGAACCAAATCTACCATAGCAGCGTCATATTGTTTCAGGCGATAACGTGCTTCGGCACGATAGAAATAGGCTTCGGTCTTGTAGGAAGATTGGTTTTTCTCATTTTGAATAACATCCGACATCCAGCGAATTGTCTCTTGGTTTTTACCTTGTAGCAAAGCGTCTGCACCCAGTTGATAACGCAAGTACTGTTTGGTTTCTTGCAGTTTCTTATTGGGATTTTTAATGGAGCAGACGGCCTCCAAAGCAGCCGCGTAGTTATTGCTGGTCATATACATGGCAGCCAACATCTCGTACACCGATTCGGCATGGGCTGTATTAGGATACTCTTTTAAGAAATCATTAAAAGCCGTTATACTCTCGCCCAAAGCGGTACCTGTTTGATACGTGCAAAGCGCATAGTTATACATGGCTTCTTCACGAACAGCAGGAGTTATTTTGTACCGCATAGCAGCCTGATAACTCAATTTGGCTTTTTCTATATTACCGGACTTAACATAAGTATTTCCAAGCCCCAAACATACCTTTTCGGATAAACTGTCCTTATCTAATTTGATACGTTTGAGTTCAGAAACAGCTTCCTTATATTGCTCGGTTTTGTAATAAGACATTCCCAATAGATACATATCTTCGCGCAGCACTTCCCGTTCCTGTTCTTGGAACGACTGTTCATAGCGAGTCAAACGCTCTATTGCTTCGTCATATCGACCTGCGTTATATGCTATCTCGCCCAAGATGCGTTCCATTTCGCCGTTATGCTTATTATTGGGGTACTGCTCCAATAGTTGGCGGGCACGCGTTTCTGCCAAATCAATATGATTTTGGGCGTAATAGATTTGTGCCACCAGATAAGGCGCAATATCTTTGTATTCAGGCGTATTCTCCAAAGCAAGCAAATCAGGCAAAGCCTTGTCATATTCTTCTCTCAAATAGAAGCAATAAGCATAATAAAACTTACCTTGAACGGCATAGGGACTATCCATATCGCGCAGGGCTTTGAAACACGAAGATGCCTCCAAAAACAAATCTTGCTTCAAATAGGCCAAACCGCGATAAAAGAAGAACACCGGTTGTTCGGGGCGTTCCAATTGTTTCCACTCTACCTTATCAAAGGTTTTTACAGCATTCTTCCAACGCATTTTCTCTACCTGAATAACACCTATCATGGTTTGCACACTGCTGTAATAGGTGGTGTAGGGATAATCACGCAAATACTGTTTCAGCTCATTAAGAGCCGTCTTGTCGCGCTCGGTAAAAGTACGCCTGACAGCAGCGTACTGATCCTCCACTTCGTTACTCCACATGGGAGCAACAAGTAGAAAAAGCGAGCATAAGCAAATAAGCAGTCTTTTCATTTATCGATTATGTTTACGATGTTTGTTCTGTAACGCACGCTGACGGCGTTTGTTGATAGTTTGTATCACGGCAAAGATGATAACGCAAGCCAATAGAACAGCAATGATGACAATCATCGTACTGTTCAAACTGTCTCCCTTGACATGGTTCCACATGTCCAACATGGCTTGCGTATTGTCGGCACAGTCGTGCATCAAAGCACAGCGGTCAATAATGCTCTTGTCAGGATAGAAAACTTGATTGGCATGCACCGCCTCGGCACCTTCGCCAAAGAAATAAGTCAAGTCTGCCGTCTCTTCAATAGT
>JAGHSG010000091.1 GCA_018066005.1 Bacteroidales bacterium
CATTTGCGATAACCGTACCGCTATGGATGGTAATATTAGATCCGTCACCCCCGTTTCCTCCACCGATACCAGCAGCGTAGTTTCCACCATTAGCAATCAGTTGACCCGTTTGAGCGGATTGTCCATGGATTGTAAGGGAGTTGCCTTCGCCCGACACTTGGATACCGGGAGTATAATCAGGATTACCCTTTCCTATTGCAGTCAGTTAGCGCCATCGGCGAGTATAAGGCGAACATCACCAACACAGATAGCACCTTCTGCGAGTTGTACGTCAGTGCCTTTAAGCACATACCAAGTCGTTTCGCCAGCCACACCCCAAGTAACGACTTCGGAAGCGTTGGTAACTTCCCAAGCGTTGATTGTTTGCTCTACACCGTTCTCATCAATATATGTAGTGGGAACAAGAGTTGAAGTCCACTGAGCATAGAGGGTAACGGGTCCTTTGCTGTCTAACGTTGCCTCAATAGCGGCATTTGCTTCGTATGCCGTGCCTGTTCCGTCAGCATTAGTAGTCCACTTGCTGAAGACATATCCCTCACGACTAAAAGTATTAGCTGCCTTGGTTATTCCCGCGTTCTCTACCGTTTGTGTTTGGTCTTCACCTGTACCGCCATTGGCTTTGTAGGTGAGATACTTATAGCAATATAACGCCTTGACAGTATAAGCCATAGTCACGTTTGTATAATGAACCTTGTCGTTTGACACAGACGCTTTCATTTTGGAGGCAGAGATAGCCCCATAACGTTTGTACGTATTCTCCGTTGTATTGAGGCGATTATCAATCTCCACTTCCGGCAGGGAATACAAAGCGTCATAACATTGTGTAGAATAGTTGCCTGACGAATGACCCGAAATTCTCACAGCCGCTGCCTCACCGCTGTAGGTATAAGCCTCTTTGTTGGTAGTAGAGGTATTGAACGTTTCCTTACTTGCCGTGTTAAAATAGGTTTGTCCGTCAGGTGTTTTATTCCTGTTTTTCCAGTAGCCGTTTGCGTCATTATTGTAGTCAAAATAGGCTGTTCTATGGGCAGTAGAATTATGATAATGATACGATTTCAGACGATACTTCAATTCATATACGGCACGCGTATAAGAAGGAGTTACGCATTGAATAGTAAACCAATGTACGCTTTCGCCGGCATAATTGGATCCATTGTGCCTCATATCAAAGATACAGGCTTCGTCCGATGTTAATGGGAGCGCATCACCAAGATTTGTCCATGGCTTAACGTTATACCGATAGTGCATTCCCCAATAATTCCCGGGGTTGTCCCATGTTTGCAAATCAGCGAAAGATGTCGTTTCATGATTGCTTGAAGTGACATACTCCTTCACATCGTTAATAATAAATGACACTTCTTGTGCCATTGTTGTGACCGAAATGGTCAATAACAGTAATAATACCTTTTTCATTTGTTTCATAAGCTTTTTTTTAAGCCTACCCCCGCCCCTCCCGCAGGGAAGGGAGAAGGATTGGTGAGTTAATAAATATTGTTAATATATAAGGCAATGCCTACCCCGACGAGTAGTCAGGATAGGCAAAGTCTATCTTTTATTTCTGAATGTTTTTTTTTTGTTGCGGTTCTAAACCGCTGCGAAGATTTACCCCCCCCTAAAAAGGGTGGTTATTCGCTTAATATGTAGGCAGTTAGGGGTCATTTAGTATTAAATACGAGGTCTAAACCTTGAGCGCGGTAAAAAGGAAAACGTGTATCACTGGAGATAAGAGGGATATGCTCCGTAATAGCTTGCGCAATAATCACATGATCAGACGGGTCATCATGCCCGTCCTTTAATTGTAACTGCGAGTATGTAAGCATGTGTTCCGGCTTCAAAGGAAGCAAGACAATCCTACTATCCAAAATACCACGAATCAAGTCCTCTTCTGAATGCCATTTCTTGGATAATAATTTCTTTTTCCGATAGGCGACAATCAATTCTCGCAAGGACTCAACGCTCATACATAATACGGAATCATAATCAGTCAAAATGGCATCTACATCTCGACTGATAACATCTTGCTCATCCATCATATAGATGAACATACAAGTATCCAAAAGGTATCGCATATTTATGCCAATAACATGGGGTCGTTAATAATCAACGTTCCTCTTAATTTTTGGAAATACTCATACACAGGGTTTAGTTTCTTCTGCTCTTGTTTGTTTTCTTTCGTCTCCATAATAATACATTTTTCCAATTTCGCTGCAAAGGTAATACTTTTTGGGGACATTTCCAAACAAATTCGCTTTTTTTGGTGTGCTCTAAGCACTTTTTGCACTTTTTTGCATTTTTTGGAGTAAAAAATTGGCGATTTCAAATTCAGGCAGTAATTTTGCACCCAGAAAATCAAAAAACACTAACTTAAAACTGTAGCACGCAGTGCCGTTTTGGGGTCCCCAAAGAACTTGTTTCGCATGGGGAGAGCGGAGGCCTTCGTCGTCCTGTTAACGACGCGGTCGTCTAACCTTTACGACAGAAGTGCCGAACGCGACATGACACGAGGAATTAGAAACACTTGGTTGTCCCCAGTGGGGAAAACCGAACTCAAGGGAAAAGGTACTTTGAGCGGGATTACGAGGGGGATAAGAAATAACAATCCTTTGAACATTCGTTATGCCTGTAACAACTGGCTCGGCAAAATTACCAAAGCCAACAAGAAAGACCCGTCCTTTGAGGAATTCGAGACCATGCGTCACGGATTTAGAGCCGCACTATTGCTCATACAAAACTATATAATTAAATATGGATGCAACACGATTAGCAAAATTATCACTCGCTGGGCTCCTCCTACTGACAATAACCGCACCGCCAAATATATCGCGGACGTGTGCAAAATGGTCAATATGGGAGGGCAAGAGGTACTCTCTAACCACGACCCACGCCTTCAAGAAATTGTCCGCGCTATGTCACTTATTGAATCAGGCACAGACATACGCGACTATTGGAGCGCACTCGACGTTGCTTGGGAAGAATTCAAGCCCAAAAGCGTGTACCAAAAGGAACGCAAGCCGGTTGGACGCATTAAATGATATATTTCGACCGATACCACCCAGATGGAAAATTTGCGCCCCTACATGACATAGATTTCTACCGCCGTTACGACATAATCGGGATGTTACGTCAATACGCTGAAGACCACCCCGACAAACGCGGCATACACGATAAAGTGGCAAAGGCGATCGCCACTATAAAGAATGATCCCGCGTATATAATAGCAACCACTAATCCATGAAAACACTATGGCAAAAGTTAAACCGATGGCTCTTATTGAGTCCATGTCCGGAGGTGTATGCACCCACAGCGATGTGTACTTCCGTACCAACAAACGCACCGGTAAGACCTACTCCGGCAAGTT
>JAGHSG010000017.1 GCA_018066005.1 Bacteroidales bacterium
CAATTAGTGCATGTTTGTTAATTTGCAGCGTTTCGATTAACGCTCAGCAAGTACCGAATGCTGACTTTGAAGATTGGAACGGAGGTACTTTTGACGGGGTTGCCCAGCCGAAGAGTTGGAACTACTCCAATGTGACGCAGTTTGATTTCAAGTTTAACTTTGCGCATAAGGAAGCCGGGCGCAATGGAGGTTATTGTATCATGATGCAAGACCAAGACCTGAAAGTGGCCGGTATAGGCGAGACCTCGCCCGGTTATATCGCTTTGGGACATCCGTGGGTGTATATCGAGAGTCTGACCAAGGTGAGCGAGGCTACCGCCGGCACGTATGGCGGAATAGAGTGGAAATGGCGTCCCGATACGATGGCATTGTGGATTCGCCGTACCGGATCGCATACGGCGGACGAGGATTTTCACCTCTTGTATTACTCGTGGACGGGTGAGACCAAGAGTAATAAGTACAAAGGCAAGAACGGCAACTGCACCAGTACCACGAAGGTGGATGAGGAGAGTGACATACGTCAATCGACAGATGGTAACGAGTGCGGTACACAAGTATCCGCTCACCAAGTGGCTGAAGGTTGGTATAAGGGACGTGCTGCCATCAACGACTGGACATTGGTCAAAGTACCTATTTATTACGTGGATGAGCAGGTGCCTGAGAAGATGAACATTATTTTCTCGGCAAGTAACTATCCTAATTTTCGTGCCAATTCGGGTTTGTATGCGGGTAACTCGTTGTATGTGGATGATGTGCAACTGATTTATTCCAGTAAGATTCAAGTACTGAATATCGACGGTAGCGATTGGCGTGCTTTTGATCCCAATTCGACGGAGGTACAAACGTATTCGTTGGGTGATAAAACGACTATGCCTACGATTAAAGCTTTCCGCGGTTTGGGTACATTAACCAATTCCAAGAACCAAAAAACAACGTTCTATGGTCGTCAGTTGCAAGGTGATGAGATTACTATTCAAGAAGGAAAGATTGATAAGGAACCGACTTTGATTACCGTACGAGCAGAGGATGGCAGTTCAATGACGACCTATAAGATTCTATTTGTCAAGAAAGCATCCAGTAATGCTTATCTTGCCGGTATTCAGGTGAATGGAGAGAGTTTGAACAACTTCAACCCGTACATCATGTCTTATACGGTTGAATTGCCGTACGGAACAACCAAGGCTCCGGAAATATCCGTTATTACGCAAGAGGATAAACAGACGGTTGAGTTCAGTCAGCCATCCGGTTTGGGTGATGTAACTATTATTAAGGTCACGGCTGCCGATAAGAAAACGACACAGACGTACACGCTTAAATATAAGACCGCTCTGTTGAGTGACAATACACTGGCGGACATCAAGGTGAATGGTAATTCTATTCCTGATTTCTCGCCCACCAAAACGTTGTATAAGGTCAGCATTCCCGTCGGCACGACGCAAATGCCGGTGGTAGAGCCTATCTCGGCATATCCGGCAGGAGCGCAGACGATTGTGGCAACTGCTCCGGAACAGATAGATGGCGGCATATATCAAATAGCCGTTTCTACGCCGGGTGCTCCTACTCCTAAGGTGTATAAACTGACATTCAAAGTAGAGCCGTCGTCCTATTGCAAGTTGAAGAAATTGACGCTGAATGGGCAACCATTACCCGATTTTGATCCCGATTGGAATACCTATTATGTGAATCTTCCCTTGGGAACAACCGCCCTTCCGGAGATAGCATACGTCCCGGGCGACGCTTATCAAACGGTAGAAGTGTCTTATCCCGAAGGTCTGGACGGAACAGCCAAAGTAACCGTTACGGCAGGTAATGGAACGGATAAGATGGTTTATAAGATTGTCTTCACAACCCAAAAATCAGAGATATGTACGCTGAAAGATATTCTTTTGGATGGCAAGTCATTACCCGGCTTTGACCCCAATAAGACTTCCTATGATATTCAGTTGCCTATCGGTACGACTGAACTTCCTACCATAACGGTTGTTCAAGGCGATGAGTATGAAAAAGTGACTATTCTGCAAGGCGGATTGAATGGTACAACACGTATCACGGTTAGTGCCGGTAATGGTAATACGACCATTTATCAACTTAATTTCTCGGTCTTGCAAGCCACGGATGCCACATTAAAGATGATTTATCTGGATGGTGAAGAACTGACGGGTTTCAATCCCAACACCTTGGAATATAGTATTGAATTGCCGCAAGGTACGACCGAGTTGCCTGTTGTGACGTACACGCAGCACGATGAGTATCAGACGGTAACGACTCGTTCCGGGGGCGTGAGTGGTGATTATAAACTCATCGTTCGTCCACAAAGCGGAGCCAGTCAGACATACGTTATTCATTTCTCTGTTTATAAGTCGTCCAATACGGCTTTGCAGATGATTTATTTGGACGGTCAGCCGATGCCCGGTTTTGATCCGGAGGTGACCGACTATCAAGACACCTTGGATATCAGTACCTTGCCTGTGGTAACGTATTTGGCTGAACCCGAGCAGAAAGTGCTGATGTTGCTGAATGATAACGTGCAGACTATCAAGGTTACGGCAGAGAGTGGTGCCCGCGTGTTTATACCATCACGTTCGTGGTGCGCAAGTCGGAGAGTGCTTTCCTGAAGATGATTTATTTGGATGGTGACTCGTTGAAGGGCTTTGAGCCGACCAAATTGACGTATTCCGACCTCTATTTGAAAGGAAAAACGTGTCCTGCCATCTCGGTGGATAAGGAAGAGGGACAGCAAGTCACCATTATGTCTCCGTACGCTGCCGGAACGGCATACATCGTTGTGACGGCTGCTGCCGGTGGACAAAACACCTACGTGTTGCAACTGACTGACACATCTACGACACCTATTCAACCGATTGAACCGGAACCGCCATACGAGGAGTCGGAAGATACATCGCTCGACAACATCCTGATTAACGGTGTTGGCTTAGAGGGCTTCCTTTCTACGAAACATACCTATGAGTTGAATTTAGAACCCGGTGCTTCCTATCCGGTTGTTACCTTCGTTAAGAACGTGGAGAAGCAATCCGTTGTGTCCGGTCAAACCGCACAGGGTGTGTATAACGCGTACGTGACAGCGGAGAATGGCAATACATCCACTTATACGGTGACGGTGTATTACGCTCCATATACGAACGCTTATCTGAAGAACCTGTCGGTAGAAGGTATGACGTTGGATTTTGAACCGACCATACTGACCTACACGCTTTCTCTGGACGAGGGTTTGTCTCTCCCGCAAGTGTCCTATGAGACCAATCCGGGGCAAACGGTTATGTTCAATACGGTAGATGCTAATAAGCAACAACTGATTGTAACTGCCGAGAGTGGCATACAGAACACCTATATTATTACATACACGCGCGTGAAGTCAACCAATGCGCTGCTGAAAGATATTCTTTTGGATGGCGTCAGCATGGCTGATTTCAAGGCAGATAAGTTTGAATATATTGACACATTAGCTTGGCGTACACAAATTGTTCCTATGGTGAATGCTATCGGACAGAATGCCAATCAAATCATCACAACTTATTTCAGTTCAGTCAATAACACCACACGTATTCATGTACTGGCTTCGGACGGCGTTACTTCGGCAGATTATACGATTCACTTCCCCGTTCGCAAGTCGTCTAATGTGCTGCTGAACGATATGTATTTGGAAACCGAATATACAGTGGAACTGAACTTCAACCCCAACCAAACGGACTATGCCATCGAATTGCCACATAATGCCACGATGTCTCCGCGCCTTATCTTTGAAAAGAGTGAACCGGAGCAAAGTGTAACGTATATAGCACGTCCTATTGGTCAAGCCAACGAAATAACGGTAACGGCAGAGAATGGTGATACACGTACTTATACCGTCACTTTCACCCGTGCCGCGCTGGACAAGGAGAATATCTTATCGGCTATTTCGATTATTGAGACAGGTCAAAGTTTAGACCTGACAGACAAGACACAACGCATATTTGATGTGGAACTACCTTACGGAACACGTACGATGACACTTACGTATATTAAGAATTATAGTGAGCAGACCGTACTTGTTCAGCCGGGTGGAATAGACAAACCGACTATTGTGACCGTTCAATCCAATCAAGAAGGTGTGGCAGATGCTATTTATACATTGAATCCGCATGTGGCAACGGCTGATCCGGCTGTGTTAACGAGCATAGAGGTCAATAATGCTGCTGTTCCAGGATTTATACCGGAACGCTTCTCGTATATCGTTCCCATTACTTCTACTCCGATTGTACGCTACACGGTAGCACAAGGCGTTATGGTTAATGTCTTGCAGCAAACCAACAAACATTGGCAGGCAGAAGTCTCGATAGGTGGGCGTAAGAATGTGTATGACGTTTGGTATTATTATGAAGAAGATGTCATTCCAAACGGAGAATTTATTGATTGGACAACGGCCAAATACAACAATGCCCCCAAACCGGCGGGGTGGAACTGCGTAGCCGATGCCGTTGAGTCGTTCAAAGTCGTTTCTACTTACCATTCAGGAGGGGAAGTTTCCAAATCCGGCACAGATGCCGTCAAACTGCTCACGGAATATTCCAGCCCCTTGGGTGGTGTTACGCCCGGTATGATTTCATTGGGAACAATTACCGGTAATTTAGGAGTCGCAGGTTCTTCGAGTTTCAATATCAACGGTGGAATCAGGTTCCGTAACAGTCCGGATAATATCAGTATGAGATATTATAGTAAAAAGGTTAAAAATAATAACCTTGTCCAATACTCACTGACCGGTTTGAACGGTTCCCAAACGATAGAGTGGAAAGATTCCGAAGAGAGAAGTAACTATAAAGAGGTAACGTACGATTTGTCGGCAATCAACCAAGCGGTCGGAGAACCGAGTACTTTAAATATTACCCTGTGTTCCTATTATGTTACCACGGGTACTATTTCTGCCAATACTACTCCGGAGATGTATGTTGATTGGGTTCGTTTCGCGTATAATAGTGCATTGAAGAGCATTACGGTCAATGGCAAGGATGCCGCCAAGTCGGGTAATACATTCACCTATGAAACTTCTGATACAGAGGACCGTCGCCTGCCGCAATTAACCTTTGTTGGTGAGGTGGCTGACCAAGCCCAACAAGTGGTATGGAGTGACGAGACCATCAGCGGTCAATATGCTGTCCGTACTGCCACTATTCATAACTATGCGGAGAATGGAACGGACAAGACGGATTATACCTTGACTGTTAACCGTGCGTTATCTACTATTAATACATTGAGCAATCTCTATATCAACGGCACACCGTATGCAGATTTTGATGCGGAAACGACCGAGTATAAGTTTGATTTGAAGGCGGGTGACTTATTGCCGGATGTTTATCCTTATCCCGCCAGCAACCGCCAAACGATTACAACGGCACGTTCAGGCAATACGATTACAATTACCGTTCAACCCGAGTCGGGCGAAGCCAAAGTCTATAAACTGATTTATACTTACAAACAATCGGCGAATACCCAACTGGCAGGTATAGATGGTATTGACAACTTTGCTCCCACTACGTACGAATATACCTATTTCGGTGAGGCATTACCTGCCATGAATTTTGTCAAAGCAGAGGACGCTCAAACGGTAGTGATGGATAATGGTCTGTTTACCGTAACGGCAGAGAATGGGGCGCAACAGACCTATACCGTGCA
>JAGHSG010000022.1 GCA_018066005.1 Bacteroidales bacterium
TTGCACCAGCAGGTAGAACACGAAGAAATGCAACAGCAAAAAGACCACCGTCACCGACGCCAGCACCAGCACTTTGCGGAAAGGTTCTTCCTCCAAGTGCTGCGATATAAACGCCATAAAGGGTATATTATACAGCACCAAGTTGACGGCACTCAATATACCCGCAAAGAGGGCGGTGGAGATTTTATGGGCGGACGATTGACAATGCACGATGCACGGTTATTTGGTGTAGGCGTTCATTTGGTCGTTGACCGTCTTATTGACGAAGTCGGCAAACTCCTGAATAGTCATTTGACCCTTCTCTTCGGCACCCTGCTGACGAACGGAGAGCAGACCTTGTTCGGCCTCTTTCTCACCCACAATAAGCATATACGGGATGCGTTTGAGTTCGTTGTCGCGAATCTTACGGCCCAATTTCTCATTGCGGTCATCCACCAATACGCGCACGTCCTGTTGTTCCAGCAGTTCCTTCACCTTCCAAGCATATTCGTTGCTCTTCTCGGAAATAGGCAATACGACAGCCTGGTCGGGCGTGAGCCACAAGGGGAACTTACCGGCGGTATGCTCAATGAGCACAGCCACGAAACGCTCCATACTACCAAACGGCGCACGGTGAATCATAACGGGACGGTGTTTGAGGTTATCCTCGCCTGTATATTCGAGTTGGAAGCGCTCCGGCAGGTTGTAATCGACCTGAATCGTACCTAACTGCCAACGACGACCGATAGCGTCCTTGACCATGAAGTCCAACTTAGGTCCGTAGAAAGCAGCCTCACCTTCCACCTCCGTAGCAGGCAAGTTCATTTCCTTACAAGCCTCGCGAATGGCATTTTCGGCTTGCTCCCAAACCTCGTCGCTACCCACATACTTGGTGTGGTTATTGGGGTCACGGAGAGATATCTGTGCCTCAAAGTTCTCAAAGTTGAGCGATTTGAAGATGATATTGATAATCTCCATAACGCGGATAAACTCCTGCTTAACCTGGTCTTGGCGGCAGAAGATATGGGCGTCATCCTGGGTGAACGAGCGCACACGCGTCAAGCCGTGCAACTCACCGCTCTGCTCGTAACGGTAAACGGTACCAAATTCGGCGCAGCGGAAAGGCAGGTCTTTATAGGAACGCGGGCTATTCTTAAAGATAGCGCAGTGGTGAGGGCAGTTCATGGGTTTGAGCATATAGACTTCACCTTCTTCGGGCGTCGTGATGGGTTGGAAAGAGTCCTTGCCATAGTGATCCCAGTGTCCCGACGTGATATAGAGGTTCTTGCTACCGATATGCGGCGTAATAACCTGTTGATAGCCGTATTTCTTTTGTATCTTCTTCAAGAAATCTTCCAGACGCAGACGCAGAGCCGTGCCTTTGGGCAACCAAATAGGCAGACCCTTACCGACCATCTCGGAGAACATAAACAGGTCCAGTTCCTTACCTATCTTACGGTGGTCACGTTTCTTGGCTTCTTCCAACAGCGCGAGGTACTCGTCCAACATGCTCTTCTTGGGGAACGAGACGGCATATATACGTGTCATCATCGGACGTGCCTCGTCGCCACGCCAATAAGCGGCGGCACATGACAGGACTTTAACGGCCTTGATGGGTTCGGTAGAGAGGATATGCGGACCACGGCAGAGGTCAGTAAAATTACCTTGCGTATAAGTGGTGATGGTGCCTTCTTCAAGGTCGTTAATCAGTTCGCATTTATAGGTCTGACCCTTGTCACCAAACTGCTTGAGTGCATCGGCTTTGGAGATAGATTTCTTGACAAGCACTTCTTTCTTGGCACGCAGTTCGAGCATCTTGGCTTCTATCTGCGGGAAGTCTTTCTCACTAATGGTCTGTCCTTCTGCAGGATAGACATCGTAATAGAAACCGTTCTCGATAGCGGGACCTATACCGAATTGAATACCCGGATATAACTCCTGCAATGCTTCCGCCATCAGGTGCGAGGATGTGTGCCAGAAAGCATGCTTGGCTTCCTCGTCATCCCACTTATGCAGTTTGATAGCGCAGTCCTCTGTCAGAGGTGCGTTCAATTCGGTGATAACATATTCACCGTGCATTGTGCATTGTGCATTATTAACTGTTCTAATACTTGCTACAAGAATCTCTTGTGCTAAACGACTGCTGATACTTTCAGCCACTTGAAGGGGCGTTACGCCACTCTCGAACTCACGGACACTACCGTCCGGAAAAGAAATTTTAATCATATAAACGTACGAATGTTTACGGCGCAGAGGCGAACGAATGCCTCCTTTGCCAAATTAGCGTGCAAAGGTACGCTTTTTTTTTCAAAAAAACAAATTTTTTCAGCGGAATATACCCCGAAAAGAATAAAAATCTCATTTTTATTTGCATATTTGCCCAAAAAAGTGTATCTTTGCAACGGAATTATTATGGGGTAGTTTGCGCCAAATGAAAGAACAGACGACACATACCGTTTACGAGGGTGTTTACAAGGACCGCGGGAGCAAGTTTCTCGCCTTTGCCGAACCCATCACGGACGAAGAGGAAGCCAAAGAGCGCATTGCTTGGTACAAGAAGAAATACCACGATGCAAGGCACGTTTGTTATGCGTACCGCTTGGGACCCAATCTGTTCCGCACCAAAGATGACGGCGAGCCGCACGGGACAGCAGGCGTTCCTATTCTGCGGACCATAGATGCTGCCCAAAAAGATAATCTGTTGGTGGTCGTTGTCCGCTATTTCGGCGGCACATTACTCGGCACCGGCGGACTGATGGTTGCCTACCGGGAAGCCACGAGGGCGGCGATTGCAGCAATGATGAATTGATGAAATGATGAATTGATGCGCCGCAAGCGGCTATTGATGAATTATGAGTAAATATAAAGATATACGAGCATGGAGAACAGGACCGGCACGGATATTAGCTGATGTACTGTTTCACTGGCCTTATTTAGCTAAACTGTCACATGACACGGCGTCATCGCTGACGTTGGACTATACCAAGGACCAACAATACGTTGTTGAGAAAGACTTGCATCACGGTGCTTTTTTCATGACTAATCACCGAGATATCGTTATGGACTCGGCGTGGTTGAGTTATTTGGTGGAGAGAAAATACGGCATCCGACCCTTTATCGGAATCGGTAACAACTTATTCGGTAAGAAATGGATTGAACCTTTCGTGCGTCTTAATCGCGCTTTTGTAGTCATTCGTGACGGCTCACCACGTGAACTGTTGCAACGCAGCAAGACACTTAGCGAATATATCCATCACTTGCGCGCCGAACACAAAAGTATATGGCTGGCGCAACGCGAGGGACGTGCCAAAGACGGAAACGACCTGACGCAACCTGCCGTTCTTAAAATGCTTGCCATGGGCAGCGACAAACCGTTTCTGGACGCTATCTGCGACCTGAATATATGTCCTGTTTGTATCAATTACGAATACGACCCCTGCGATTATCTCAAAGCCCGCGAGATGCAACTCAAGCGCGACAATCCCGAATGGAAAAAGACCAAAGAGGATGACTTGGAAAGCATGGCGACCGGTATAAAAGGCTGGAAAGGAAAAGTTGTTTTCCGTATGACACCTTCCATCAACCACTGGATAAACGCTTACCGTATCGAACTGAGCGACATGACGCGCAACGAACAGATAGAAGCCGTTGCACAACGTATCGATAAACAAATTCATGCCAACTACGAGATTTATGAACGTGGCACGGATTTTGAGACTTACCTGCAACAACAATGCGACAAAATAGATTTGCCCAATAAGGACGAACAATTCCTTATGGACAAACTGCGAGAAATGTATAACAACCCCATACGTAATTATGAAAAGAGCCATCTTCCCGGGATCTTTTGACCCCTTTACCATCGGACACTACGACATCGTTAACCGCGGATTGGAACTATTTGACCATATCACCATCGGCATCGGCCGCAACTCGGTCAAGAAAGAGACTTTCCCTATCCGTGAACGACTGAGCGCCATTCAAAAAATCTTTCAAGACAACCCTAATGTTGATGTGCAGATATACGACTGTCTGACCGTAGATTTTGCCAAAGAAGTGGGTGCACAATTCATTCTGCGCGGCATTCGCTGCGTAGAAGACTTCGAATACGAACGTAATATGGCGGAGGCCAATAAGCAAATCGGCGGTATAGAGACTTTCCTGCTCTACACCCGTCCCGAGTACGCACATATCTCTTCCACCCTTGTGCGCGACCTGTATTCCTATAACAAAGACGTGTCCGCCTTTGTACCGAATAAACTCAGATAGTTATGAAGTATAAAATATTGAGCATATTACTGATTGGTTGCCTGAGCGTGTGGGCAGCGGGTAAAGTCAAGACGGTGGATATCAACCGCAACCTGCAGATATACAACGACGTTATGCGGCAGTTGGATATGAACTACGTAGATACGTTGGATTATGAAGACCTGTTGGAAACCGGCATCCGCGCCATGTTGTCCCACGTAGATCCCTACACCGTCTATATACCCAAGAAAGAAGATGATGACCTCAAGATGATGACGACCGGTAAATACGGCGGCATCGGTGCCATCATCATGCAACGCGATTCGGTTGTCGTTGTATCGCAACCTTATTGGGGCATGCCTGCACAGAAAAACGATGTGCTGGCAGGTGACACCCTATTAAGCGTAGACGGGATGGATTGTTTCAAGAAAACGACCAAAGAAGTCAGTGACAAACTGCGCGGCAAAGCCGGCACGACGGTACACCTTACGCTGAAACGTTACGGAGAGAGCAAACCCATTGTGCGCGAGTTTGAGCGTCAGGAGATACACCTGCCTGCCGTCAGTTATTACAAGGTATTGGATGATACGACCGGCATCAAGACCGGTTATATCCTTTTCAGCGAATTTACGACCAACAGCAGCAAGGAGTTTCTGCAATCCATTGAGAATATGATTCAAAGTGACCATATTGAGCGGCTGATTATTGACTTGCGCGGAAACGGCGGAGGCATTATAGACGAAGCCATCAATATAGTCGGTTTCTTTGTGAATAAAGGTACGGAAGTAGTTACTACCAAAGGCCTGGCGCAAACCGCCAACCGCAGTTACACCACATCCACCTTCCCCGTTTATGCCAATATGCCGCTGGTTATTATGGTGGATAAGAACACCGCTTCTGCTGCCGAGATTGTGAGCGGCAGTCTGCAAGACCTGCACCGTGCCACCCTGGTAGGTCAGCGCACTTTCGGTAAGGGTCTGGTTCAGTCTTTACGTCCTATTGCGTATGACGGACATCTGAAAGTAACTACAGCCCATTACTACCTGCCTTCGGGACGTTGCATCCAAGCTATTGACTACGCCGAACGGCAGAAAGGTCATGCTCTCAAACGCGACACGGCGGGAGGTATATTGCCGGATATTGTATTAAACGATTCGGACAAAGTAGATATAACCTATTCGTTGTATGTCAAGCATATGTTCTTTGACTTTGCGACGCGCTATCGCGCCCTGCATCCTACGGTGGATTCCCTGAAGACTTTTGAACTGACGGACCAAGACATAGAAGACTTTATCGCATTCCTGGACGAGCGTCACTTCACCTACGAGACCGAGACGTCCAAGTACCTGAAACAGACGTTGGACGTGGCACGGCATGAAGATATTGATTCGCTGACACTCAAAGAGATAGAGGCTCTTGAGCCCAAACTCAAGCCCTCCTACCGAGAGGCTATCTACCGCAATCTGCCGTCCGTCAAAGAGGCACTGGGCGGCGAGATTATTCAACGCTACTATTTCCAGGAAGGGCATATAGACTATCTCTTGCGAACAGATAAAGAACTGCAACAAGCTATTCAAGCATTTAACAAACATGAAGAAGAATAACTTTCATACCCTAAAATTTCTTGTAGGCGCCTTACTACCTATAACCTTCTACCTACTCTCTCTCCACTCCTGCGCTAACCGCGGTGTAGGACCGCAAGGGGGACCGGTAGATAGCATCCCGCCTGTTATCGTCAAGATGACCGTTCCGAACGGGACACGTAACGTGCAGACGAAGAAGATGTCTATTTACTTTGACGAATATATCTTATTGGACGGTGCAACGGATAAGATATTGATTTCGCCCCCCCAGCAACGGCAGCCGGAGATAAAAGCGGTCGGGAAGCGAATAGATATTGAGTTTAAGGAAGACTTGCAACCCAATACGACCTATACCATTGATTTTGATGATTTGATTGTGGATAACAACGAAAAGAACCCTTTGCAAGATTTTTCTTTCTCGTTCTCCACAGGCGACAATATGGACTCGCTGGAGGTGTACGGTCAACTTATCAATGCCGAGGACCTCAATCCTATATCCGGCGTCGTTATCGGATTGCACGACGTTATGGATGACTCGGTCTTCTCCACCCGACCTTTTACCCGCATCGGGCGCACCAACGAAGAAGGTGAGTTCTCCATCAAGAATATCCACTCGGGCACCTATCGTATCTATGCCCTGCAAGACCAAAGTCGCGACTTCCTTTTCCAACCGGGCGAAGGACTGGCTTTTCAGGAAGAGACGATTACACCGTATATGAAATACCAAAACGAGACAGATACTATCTATTTGGAAGATACGTTGGATGCTAATGGTCAGCGTATTCCGGACAGTGTTGTCACGGCGGAATATTTCTACTACGAGCCGTCCGACTTATTGTTGCGATTCTTCAAAGAAGACTATCAACGGCAGTATTTCAAGCGCGTTGCACGCAAGGAAGCACATGTTTTCCAACTCTTCTTCGGGGCTCCCCAACAACAGTTGCCGACCTTCACCGCTCTGCGTTTGGAGTCCGACTCGCTTATGCAAGACACGGCGTGGGTAGATTTTCTGGAACATAGTTGGATGCAAACCAATAAGGCACAAGACACTATCACGTTCTGGTTAGCGGATTCTGCTGCCATACAAATGGATTCGATACGCTTTGCGATGACTTATCTCAAGTCAGATTCGTTGATGCAACTCCAACCGCAGACGGATACGTTATATGCCGTTTACCGCGCACCGCGTATGACGGAGCGTGCCAAAAAGAACTTGCAACAGAAACAAGCCAAGATGGGATTGGATATACAATGCAATGCCAAATCGACCTTTGCCCACTTTGACACTTTGGCTCTCTCTGCCCCGACACCTATCCGTTCCTTCACGCCGGAACGCATCCACTTACAGATACAGAAAGACACCCTTTGGGAGGATGTGACCTGCCGTGTGGAAAAAGCCGACAGTACGGGGTCACAGTTACATATTATTGCCGGATTGCGTCCCGATAACGACTACCAAATCGTTGTGGATTCCGATGCCGTGCAGGATATATATAATTAGGTCAATAAGAAAGACGAGTTTTCCTTCCACGTACGTCCCTTGGAAGATTACGCCACGATAACTATCTTCCTGCAGCCCTCTACCGAGAATATCTATATCCAAATGTTGAATGCACAAGACCAACCGGTAAGACAACTCAAAGCCGACCCGCAAGGGACGCTCTTTCAATATATGGAACCGGGAGCATATTATATGCGCCTATTCATAGACGAGAACGGGGACGGGAAGTGGACAACAGGTTCCTTCAAGGAGCACCGTCAACCTGAACAGGTATTCTATTTCCCCAAGAAGCTGAACTTGCGTGCTAACTGGACCTTTGAAGAGACCTTCAATTGGCAAGCTATTCCGCTGCTTGAACAAAAACCGGCCGCTATCCGCAAGGATGCCGCCGCACAAAACAAGAAGTAAAAACTAATCTAAAACACGAAACGTATATCCGTCGGCTTGCAGCCGCTCAATCATTTCAGGAAGTGCCTTCAATATATTGGGGGCACTTTTTTTACTGTCGTGACACAGGATTATACTGCCGTTACGCACGCACCGCTCCACAATTTGAAGCACCCCTTTTGGGGTATAAGAAACGGTGTTGTAATCATGCGTTATAATATCCCAAAAGATGATACGGAAATGCTTTTTGAGCCACCTTTTCTGCCGATGCGTTATCCGTCCGTAAGGAGGGCGAAAGAGATGGTGATTATCCCACACAGCACCTAATACGTTCGTTATAGTCTCTTCGCACAGTCCGCAGTTGAGCGTATATTGTTCAAAGGGTGTGCGCCAGCCCGACAGGTGATTAAAGGTGTGGCATCCTATGCGATGTCCGCGTCGGCACACTTCGCGCGCCAAGTCGGGATAACGATAGACATTCTCCCCCACCCAGAAAAAAGTGGCTTGAACGCCGTATGTATCCAAAATGTCCAGTACCTGAGGGGTTACCTCGGGTACCGGACCGTCATCAAATGTCAAATAGACACATTTATTCTTTTTGTCCCCTCTCCAAGTCACGCCGCCGTACAGGTTCTGCAACCAAGACGGGCATTGAAACCATATCTTAGGGGCAAACATCATCTGCTTATTCCCAAGCGAGAGCCGAAGCGCCCAATACGGCAGCGTCAGCTTCTTTGAGGTCGGAGAACATCACTTTAACTTTATTCTTCCAAATAGGCATTACATTATCGTTCAGAGCCTTAACCACAGGGTCCATAATCCAGTGACCGGCCTTAGTCAGACCGCCAAACATAACGATAGCTTCCGGAGCGGAGAATGCCACAAAGTCAGCCAATTTCTGCCCCAGCAGATTACCGGTGTAGTCAAAAATCTCTTTGGCTACTTCGTCACCTTGCTCTGCTGCTTTGAAGACGTCGTACGAGGTTATTTCTTCGGGATTCAGGTCGCGCAGCACGGTTTTCTTGGTCGTTTTGGCCAATATCTCGCGTGCCGTGCGGGCTACGCCTGTAGCGCTGGCGTAAGCTTCGATACAACCACGCTGACCGCAGCCGCACAAACGGGCGTTCTCGGTGTGGTCGATTTTGGTGTGACCCAACTCACCGGCGAAACCGTCGTGACCGTAAACCATTTTACCATCAATGATAATACCGCTACCGACACCGGTACCTAATGTAATCATGATGAAGTTCTTCATTCCGCGGGCGGCACCGTACATCATCTCACCCATAGCGGCTGCGTTGGCGTCATTGGTCACCGTGCAGGGAACACCGAATTTCTCACTCAACAGTTGAGCAAAAGGCACAATACCTTTCCAAGGCAAGTTGGGGGCAAACTCTATATTACCCGTGTAGTAGTTTCCATCAGGAGCGCCGGCACCGAGACCGCGAATAACGTCCATACCACCAACCGGTTCAATGATTTTGATAGCCTCTGTATATAAGGCTTCCACATAATCGTTAATATCCGTATATTGCTGCGTTTTAATGGAAGTACGAGCAATAACATGACCACGAGCATCTACAATGCCCAAAACACTGTTTGTTCCGCCTAAATCCAGGCCGAGTACATAAGGCTTATCCATAGTAGTTAATGAATTTAATTGAAGTTAATTGTATCTTGTTTTTTTTGTTTCCCGACAAACTTTTGTGCAAAGGTACTATAAAATTTTGATATACACAAATAAATTATACATTTTTGCTTGCAGAATGGCTTTTTACGCTTCATTAGCCAACCGGGCAGCGAATTGCTCCGCTTCTGCAATCTTATCTATCTTACCCACGTCCATCATTTTGTATTCACTATGCGGGATGTAGGCTTTTAATATCGCTTTATTGCCTACGACCTTCTCCCTGCCGCTTACTACCTTCAAGTACAGGTCGATGATGGAGAATTTATCGCCTTTCTCCTGCGCCACTTCGTCCAATAAGCGCCACAAAGCAGGTTTAAGAACGGCAGTTCCGCTATAAGCCAAACGTCTGCCGTCCTGTCCTTTTATTTCGCCTGTTGCCGTATTGGTCCAACCGCATAATTGGTCTTGTTCGTCAAAGCACAGATAGCGCTGGGTTTGCCGGTCGCTCACCACCAACAAGCCGTCATTTGTATCCTTCTGTGCAGCGTTTACCACATCTTGGAGATTGAGGTTGCTCAATATATCCACATTGCACAGCAGCAACGGTTCATTACCGGAGTGCTCGGAAGCACCATGGTGCATCGTGCATTGTGCATTGACAACCTTTCTTACTCCGCCTCCGGTGTCTAACAGGTTATCCCGCTCGTTCGAGATGGTTATGTTGGCGCCCCAACCGTTATTATTCCGCACAGCGTCTATAATCATGTCGGCGAAGTGGTGTACATTCACCACTATATCCGTTATGCCGGCGGATAGCAGTTTTTCCACCTGCCATTGCAGGAGGGGTTTGCCTAACATCGGGACTAATGCCTTGGGCATGGTGTCCGTGAGCGGTTTGAGTCGCGTACCTAATCCGGCCGCAAAGATCATGGCTTTCATACGTTATACGGTGCGGGCTAATAATTTGCGTTCTATATTCTGTTCCCGATGGATAATCTGCACTTCGATGCCGAATAAGTCATTGAGGTGTTGTGCCATCCGTTCGGCACCATATACACTGCGGTGCTGTCCGCCTGTGCAGCCGAAAGAAACCATCAGATTCTCAAAGCCACGGTCCATATAGCGTTTCACGGTGGCATCTACCATCTGATATGCTGCTTCCAGGAACGGTTTCATCTCGCCGTCGTCTTCGATAAAACGTATCACGGCATCGTCCATACCGGTCAGACCGTTGTAGCGGTCGTACTTGCCGGGGTTATTCACGCCACGGCAGTCAAACACGAACCCGCCGCCGTTACCGCTGGCATCTACGGGGATACCTTTTTTATAACTGAAACTGAACACCCGTACGACCAGCGGTTTATGCACGCCCACATCCTTGAACTGCTTCATCTCCGTCATACGTTGCAGTACATCCATCAGGTACGGATAGGTCTGTTCAATCGTGCCTTCTTCTTTATGCTTCAGCAGGGTGCGCAGGTTGGCTAATGCAAAGGGAATAGACTGCAAGAAATGGGGCTTTTTCTCAAAGTATCCCCGGAAGCCGTAAGCGCCTAATACCTGCATAGTGCGGAAGAGTACAAAGTGTTTCAAAGTGGCGATGAAAGCCTCTTTATCCACTGTCGTGTATTGTTTCAATTCGTCCAAATAGACTTCGATGAGTTCTTGCCGCAAGTCGTCATGCAAATTGGCTTTTGCCTGCCACAGGAACGATGCCACGTCGTAATACACGGGTCCTTTGCGTCCGCCTTGGAAGTCAATGAAGTATGGTGTCAGTTCTCCGCTTCCGGCGTTCTTAACCAGCATAACGTTGCGTGATTGAAAGTCGCGGTACATAAAGGCTTTGACGGGGGCTTGCAGCAGCACGTCAGCCATTTTTTCAAATTCGTTCTCCAGCTTATCTTCCTGGAAATCCACGCCGGTGGCTTTGAGGAAGCAGTATTTGAAGTAGTTCAAGTCCCAGAGAATAGAGCGGTGATTGAATTCGGGTTGTGGGTAGCAGACGCTATAATCCATGCCCTCATCACCTTTTATTTGGAAACGCGCGAGTGCGCGCATAGTGGCGCGCAGCATATTTTTCTCTTCTTCGCAGAACACGCCGGTCTTGCGACCTTCGGCTATATAGTCAAACAGCACTTGGTTGCCGAGGTCCTGTTGGTCATATTCCATCTCGTCCCGGCTCACCTGATACACTTCGGGGACATGGAGTCCCTGTGCCTTAAAATGCCGTGCCATCGTTATAAAAGCGTGGTTTTCTTCGCGGCTGGTTCCTACCACATGGATATAACTCTGCCCGGCTTGACCGCTTATTTGACCGGTTGCATCCGAGGCTCGAAAATACTGGCGGTTGCTTCCGCCTTGCATGATTTGTTCCATATTACTCGCTTAAAACTCCACAAAATTACTAAAAAAACGTCATATACACAAATTTTTTGCATTTTTTATTCAAAATACTTGCGTATTTCAAAAAAAAGCATTACCTTTGCACCCGCTTTCGAGAGAAAGTATTAGGGTGCTATCGTCTAGTGGCCTAGGACAACGGCCTCTCACGCCGTAAACCCCGGTTCGACTCCGGGTAGCACTACAGAAAAAGGGGGATTGCTTAATCCTCCTTTTTTTTAGTTTAGAGATTAAAGTTTAGAGATTAGAGATTAAAGATTAGAGATTAGAGATTATGAATACTGAAGATAAATACTTGCGCTTGCTTAGCGAGAAATTTCCGAACAAGAATGCCATTGTAACTGAGTTGATTAACCTAAAGGCTATTCTGTCTCTTCCTAAAGGCACGGAACATTTTGTCAGCGACCTGCACGGGGCGTCTAATGCTTTTATTCACATGGTTAAGAATGCCAGTGGGGTTATTCGGCGAAAAGTGGATGATATATTCGGCGATAACATGTCGGAAGAGGAAAAGCGTGCATTATGTGCCCTTATTTACTATCCTGATGAGCGTATTGAATTGATTAAGAGCGGAGTTATTCCTTTCTCGGAAGCCTGTATAGAGGATTGGTATAGTACCAATCTGCATCATGTAGTGGATGTGGCACGTGCCGTGACCGTTAAATACACCCGTTCCAAAGTGCGTAAGATGTTACCTAAACAATTTGCGTACATTATAGAAGAACTGCTGCATGAGAGTAGCATTGAGCATGACCGTTCAGACTATTTCAATGCCATCATCAATGGTATTATAGGAACGGGTATGGCGGAGCGACTGATTATAGAGATTTCTTATTTGATTCACAGGTTAACCATTGATACGTTCCATATTGTCGGAGATATTTACGATCGTGGTCCTAAAGCGGAAAAAATTATGGAAGTGCTCTCTACTATTCGCGACTACGACATACAATTCGGCAACCACGACATTGAATGGATGGGTGCAGCAGCCGGAAACCGTGCTTTGATAGCAACCGTGTTACGTATCAGTATCCGTTATGCCAATATAGAGACATTAGAGGAAGGCTATGGTATCAATCTACTCCCCTTGGCCAATTTTGCCATGGAGACGTACGGAGACGACTCGTGCGAAGTGTTCCGAACCAAAGACTTTGAGAACAACCCTCGTCTGACCCGCTCTGCGGGACTGATGGCTAAGATGCACAAGGCTATCTCTATTATTCAGTTTAAGACCGAAGGGCAGATTATTGCACGTCATCCTGAATGGGAGATGCAAGACCGCTTATTATTGGACAAGATAGATATTGCATCCGGCACTATTCGTATTGACGGAAAGACCTATGCCATGCAAGATACCAACCTGCCGACCATCAATCCCCAAGACCCGTACGCTTTAAATGTTGAAGAAGAAGAGTTGATGATTCAGTTGGAACGTAGTTTTCGCAAGTCGGAGAAATTGCAGCGGCATCTTAATCAGTTATACGAACACGGTTCGCTTTTCTTGGTCAGGAACGGTTTCCTACTCTATCACGCAGCTATTCCGATGAATGAAGACGGAAGTTTTACGCAGTTGGATGTATGCGGTAAGACTGTGAGCGGGAAAGCCTTGATGGAGCATATTGACCGTGTCATTCGTACGGCTTATTTTGGTAAGGGCAAACAGAAAAAAGATGCGTTGGACTTTATGTTGTACTTATGGGAAGGTCCCCACTCGCCCCTATATAATAAGGATAAGATGACCACGTTGGAACGGTATTTCGTGGCAGATGAAGAGACCTGGAAAGGAAAAAAAAGGAGCATACTACGAATTGGCCAATACCAAAGATATTTGCGTTAAGATTCTGCAAGAATTTGGGTTGAACCCGGATAACGGTCGCATTATTAACGGCCATATACCGGTCAAGACATTACAAGGAGAGAGTCCAATGCGTGCAGACGGGTTGCGTTTTGTTATTGATGGCGGTTTCTCGAAGCCCTATCAGGAAAAAACGGGCATTGCCGGTTACACACTTATCTATAACAGTCATGGTATTCAATTGGTCGAACACGAATCGTTTGAGAGTCGCGAGCAAGCCATTATGAGCGGAAGTGATATACACAATCGCACGTTATTGCAGGATTTCTCGGCTCACCGCATGTTAGTAGGCGACACCGACCAAGGTGCCGTACTGAAAGAGCAAGTAAGAGATTTGGAAAAATTACTGAATGCCTACGAGCAAGGAACCGTCTTGTAATTCCCATCCGGTGAGGGTGGCTATATAGGGGATGAGCACATGTGCGGCCTTGCAGTGCGCTTCGTAGTTAGGATGCTTGTCAGCCCCCAAGTTGCGTTCATCATCGTGAAAAAGGGCGCCGGAGAAGGGGCAGAAAGTTATATTCGTCAAGCCACATTCACCCACCACCTGACGGACATAATCGGTCAATAAAGGAACGCCTTTTTTGGTGCAACAGATAATCGGATGTTGTGCCCCGTAATTACTTTTTATCTGATGGAGCAACCGCATGTAGTTGCGTGCAAAATCTTCGTACGCGGGATGTTGGTTGACGGAGAAATCATTTCCGCCTAACAGTATGACGGTTATCTGCGGTTTGAACGCCGACTGCAAGGCGTCCCAGCGCGTCGTGGAGTCTTCGTCCAGTGTCTGGCAGTAGCGGTCAGGCATATACCGGCCGGCAAATTTACTGTTGTAGTTGCGTACTATACCCATTCCCGAATTAGCGATAAGGGTATAGTCGGCGTTGAAATAGCGTGCCAGTATGGCGGCATAGGTCTTGGCGGATGTTTCCGTCTCGGGTGTGAAA
>JAGHSG010000028.1 GCA_018066005.1 Bacteroidales bacterium
TTCTTAATCGCACGCTCGATGTTCTCTCCTTCTTTTACCGGTACTACGATCATTGCATACACCTCCTTTTCGTCGGAAATGGCTCGTCTAGAAGAATTTGCTGCGCAAATTAGGCGACTCGCATTTCCTCCTCTCCGATTTCGAACAAGTTCTCATCGGCTGTAATAACTTACCTATTCCAGATAGCGGATGTTTAAGTCTCCCGCCTGACCTTTAAATTAGTTTTATGCGTTCTTGTTGCCGAACGCGACAGTACCCAGGGCCGGGGTCGAACCGGCACGGATTGCTCCACTGGTGTTTGAGACCAGCGCGTCTACCGATTCCGCCACCTGGGCGTCGTCGGAATCCGCTCACCGAAAGAATTTGCCTTGCAAATTAGGCGGTTCGCGATTCCTCCTCTTCAAATCACAACAAGTTGCGATTTGATTTCCTTTCCGATGTCGAACAAGTTCTCATCGGTATTTCTAAGATCGCTTCCTTTTCAAAAAGCATGCAAAGGTACAACTTTTTTTTGACCTGACCAAATATTTTTGCAAAAAAAAGTTATTTTTCGCTCTTTTCCTCTAAATTTGTATCGTCAATATCGTCACGCTCGCGCGCACGCACGCCACCGCGTATTATAATAAGGAGTGCACCGAAAACCAAAATATAATCCGCCCACGGCTCAATTTTCATATACGAGAAGACACAACCAACCAGCAGGATGATTAGTCCGATGATAAGAAAGACTTGAGAAAGTTTCATAACAGATAAAAGATAAAAGATAACAGATAAATGATAACAAAGAATAGTCCGTTATTTTAGTCGTTGACCTTGTGCCGAATAGGTGCGACCGGCATAATGAATCAACAGATGTCCGGAAGGAGCAATCCGTTTATATGCGGTGTGCCGTGTTTCCATCTCCACATCTTCCAAAGCCGATATAGTACCATCCGTAGTAGTGAACGTTTCTACATCTGAGGCGGCACCACCTTTGGGCGTGACGGTGTAAGAGTATTCGGTTTCCTTTTGCAATCCATACACAGTATGCGACAGGAAAGATTCCTCACGAGGATAGCCGTCAATATGGGTACGAACCTCTTTGGTGCCACCCGTGACAGCCTTAACATAGGCGACATACGCACGACGACCGCCCATTGTTGTTTCCACTTTCAACGTGGAAGATGCCGAAGAGCCGGAAGGCACATCAAACGTATAATCCGTATAAGTTTGGTTCAACAGCACAGACTTGGTCGTTCCGTTGATAACAACATTCATCTGCACTCCACCCTGTTGGGTGTCGTCAGTGCCATAGCATTTGGCATTTACCGTAACCGTAGCACCACCGCTGAAATCCAATCCGGAATACGATATGGCACCTGTTGACTTACCGGAACCGAGACGGATAGCACCCTGTGTTTGAGTGTCCGTATAGCCCGACTTAACAGCCCCTTCACCGGCAACCGAATTAAGAACAATTTTTTCTTCCTGTTCCTCCTGATCAAGGATAAACACATCTACCAGATAGGATTCAACACCGGCATCTGTCCAGTTGAGCGTTGCCTGACTATCGGTTATATCGGTCGGCTCCAATATATCAAATACGCAAGCACCATTGATACCGCAAGTGACTTGGTCAAACTCTTTCGTCTGCGAACTGATATAGAGTGTTGAAGATATTTCGCCGATGGAATCTGATGTATAAGCAACGGTTACATACGTTCCTTCATTGACCTGCTCGGCAGTAAGAGACTCCGGTGTAACGGAGAAATTATTCTTACTGAACGTGGCCACATTAAGCCAAATAGGCGAAGTCAGGTTGGTACCCTTAATCAGAATCTGCTGCGAGACCGTATCGCCCACGCCGTATGACATAAAGGAGAAATGTTCACCTGCATTCGGAGAGATGAGTGACGCATGCGACGGACCGGTTAGAGACAGGTGGTGAGCATCCGATAACTCAGACGAAGCGAGTGTTAATATGGCGGTATGGTCACCCGTTGTTGTGGGCGTGTAGGATATTTGGATGGTTATACCTGCCATAACATCCGATGCAGATAACTGTGCAGGTTGCACGGCAAACAAAGTTGCATCCGTTCCGGATATAGAGCAAGTAACCGGCACAGACAGGTTCTTACCCACTACACGAATCGTCTTATAGACAGGCTCACCCACCGAAGCGCCGCCTAAATCAACTATGGTATTGATTTTGGGTTCAAGAAGTTGAGGAGTGGTCGGATCCACTTCGGGAGAACATCCTGCAGGGTCATCAAAGAAATGGGCATCTTCCGAAGATACCAAATTATCCAAATAGAGTTGAGTTGTCTTTTGGTCACCCCAGATATACTCGGCAAAACAAGGATAGTCGATAAACGGATTACGGTTACCCTGATGCTTATAGACGGCATTATTACGGTCTATCTCCTTCTGCGAGACGGGATCTTGACGATGCCATTTCATCAGTAAGTTGATAGAATAATTGGTGAAAGCGGCTTTACCGCCATTGTAGGTAAACATAACTTTGCCTTCGGAAGACTGGGTGAAGTTCTTATCCCGATAGCAAGTAACCATATAAAAGTAGTTACGTGCCACATCGCCTTTGTACTCATCAACCGGTTCAAAGACCTTGCCCGAATAGCCGCCAAACGTGGACGAACCTAATTTACCTAATGCTTTGCCTCCTAAACTGGTGCCGTTGGCGCACTCTCCATAAGGGTTATTAGAACGTTGACCATTGACTTTTCCATCCGTGGGATAGACATGGAAAGCATCCGATTTCATTGGATGCGCCTCTTTGAACCACGATTGAGGTATTGTATGCTCACGATTGTAGCAATCGCAAACTTTACTATAATTGCCACATTGTTTTTTGCCGTGCGTAAATGTACAGGTGGAATAGATATCCCATACTTCATTTGTTCCGGGGACAACATCCGAAGTAGGATAGACATTGTACAAGCCATCGTAACCCACATCAGTATGCGACTTAATTTTAGCATGCAATGCTTCACAAATAGCATCCCCTGTCTTGCCGTCTGCTGAAGCATAATAACCGGCAGGAATAGCTGCCACACAGATAACAGACAAAAGACAACAGATAACAGATAACAGAATTTTTTTCATGATATAAATATATTTTTAGGATATTCAACATGTACGAGATATAGTCCATCCGACGGAGCAGACTGCCCCGCCGAGCAACGGTTTTTAGCATCTATGATTGCTTGAAAATCCGTTAAGGACAATTTACCCCGTCCTACGGCAAAAAGTGTTCCCACAATAGCACGCACCATATTACGCAGGAATCGGTCAGCGGTGATGGTAAATTGGTGAATCGGGAAATCGGTGAGTTGGTGAATCGGGGAAAGGAGAATCGGGGAAAGGGAAATCGGTTGCCAATGGGCTTCGGTGACGGTGCAGATAGTTGTTCTAACATCCGTGTGGACTTTGCAGAACGAAGCAAAATCATGTGTCCCTAACAAGAGTTGAGCCGCTTCATTCATTTTGTCATAATCCAATCCCGGAGCGACACACGTCATGAAGTGCATATTAAAGGGGTCCTTATGGTCGATAATACGATAGTGGTATGTTCGCCAGAATGCGGCAAAGCGAGCATGTGCGTTGTCATGCACATGCAAAATGTCATAGACCGCTATTTCAGGAGGCAATAGGCTGTTTAGTTTAGCGATGAGTGTAGAGTTTAGAGGAGAGGGATAATCAAAGTGGGCATACATTTCAACGGCATGTACGCCGGCATCCGTACGACCTGCAAAGGTCAAGGCAATAGGCTGGCGAAGGATGGTGGAGAAAGTTTTCTCCATCGTTTCCTGCACCGTAATGCCATTGGGTTGCGTTTGCGAGCCGTGGAAAGGTGTACCGTTATATGTGAACTTTACGAAGTAACGCATTTAATTCGGGAGAGAGATTCATTTTATAAGCCACCCACAGAGCCGATCCTAATAGTAAGATACTTTTGGACAAATTATCCACAAACAACGAGACAGTCGCATTTATGACAAAGCAATGAGGTGTGAGACAGGTTGTCCAGAAGTAATTGAGTGCAAAGACCATCAGAACAAGCAAGAATACCCATAGGTGATTGATGGAGAAAGGTTGTGAATGTGTGGCACGCGTACTAATCACAACGACCAAGATATAATACGCCACATCGGCAATAACCGTAGCCCATGCAGCCCCCATCATGCCATAGATAGGTATGAGATAATTATTGAGAAGTAGTGCCGAGACTGTCAGCACTAACGAATTGACAAGTGAAAAAGCGTAATAACGCGAATAAGATAAGGCAGGTAAGAAAATATTGAATGATGCTACCATCCACTGACCAATGCCTAAAAGAAGGACCACATTTTTAGCCACAGCATAGGTGGAGCCGTTGGGTAAGATGGTAAAGATAAGGTCTATATTCAGCCAGATGAGTAACAAAATAAATCCACCGATAAGGAGTAAATTAGAACCGGCTTGACGCAACAGACGGGATATATTGGGTGTATCGTTATTCTTGATAGCCATTGCCAATTCAGGTTGCGTAATAGCCACTACCGAGCGGTATGGTATAGACACCATAACTGCCATATAAGTAGCGATGGCAAAGATACCGGTATAACTAAGTCCCATTTGTGCCGTGATGAAGAACGAAGATATCGTAGGTGCCAATACGGACGTTACTGCCGAAACAATCAAGAATGCCGTATATAATAAATAGGAACGCACGAGCGGACGGTTGGCACGGAGGAAGGAGAAGTCAGGCTTTAATATGGTTGACAGTTGACAATGCACAATGCACAATTTGGTCACATAAACCATATTGATGAGAGCAGCGAGGGCGTATGTGGCGCAGAGTGCCCATACGAAGCCATCCATACTGAGATAATGGAAAGCATACAAAAGGTAGGTAACCAACAATCCTACACGCACGACGACCTCACGCACAAAACGCGGTACAACAATATGCATAAGCACATTGGCATTCGTCTCAAAAATCGTTTGGTATAGCAAGAAGAACGCCATCGGCAGTACCAAATAATAGTACGAGACAAACAGAGGTGATTTCTCCCCAAAGAACGCAGCAATAGGTGTATGACACGCCAGATAAACCAATGCAAACAAGCCAAAGCCTAACAACGGTACTACTAATGTCCAGAAGAAGAAACCATGGTAAGCAACAGAGTTGCTACTTTTCGCTGCGCTACTATTCGTTCCTGCGGAACTACAAAAGTACGGGAAGAAACGAATAATGGAAGAAGATGTTCCCAATTGAGCCAAACCGACAAACAATGTAGCGGCATCTATAAGGACCCGTGCCAACCCGATTTCCTCGGAAGTGAGGAAACGGGTCAGTACGAAAAAGGTCGTCACAAAGCCCACCGCAACCCCTAAATAGGTCACGATGGTACCTTTGATGCTTTGTTTAGCGATTTGTCCCATTACTAGAGAACTAGTGTACTAGATAACTAGATATTATTTCTCAATGCCGAGCAGTTCAACCTCGAAGATGAGGGTTGAATAAGCGGGGATGGAACCTGCTTCGCGTGCGCCGTAGCCCAACTCTTGCGGGATATAGAATTTGAACTTACTTCCAACAGGCATAAGTTGAACGCCTTCGGTCCAACCGGCAATAACTTGATTGAGTCCAAACGTGATAGGTTCGCCACGCTCAACGGAAGAATCAAAAACAGTACCATCAATCAATGTACCATGATAATGAACTTTAACACGGTCGGTAGCGGTTGGTTTGGGACCATTACCCATCGTCAGTACTTCGTATTGAAGACCGGATTCGGTTACGACAACACCTTCTTTGGTGGCATTAGCAGCCAAGAACTCTTCACCGGCTTTCTTGTTTTCACCAAATTTAAGAGTAGCGATGGCACTCTCAATGTAAGCACCTGCATCTTCGGCTTTCATCGGGGCTTCAAATTTGTACATACCATTGATGAAACCTTGTTTGATCAATTCAAAATCAGTTACCAGTTGAGCAACGCCGACCAATCCGTCAGCCTCTTGTTCCTTGATGGTCTTACCAATCTGCTCACCCATCGAAACGAGTTGCGGATTCTTAACCTTGGATTTGAGACCTTTGTTAACGGCTGCTACAAAATCGTTAAAGCCTTCACCGGTGGTGTCTTGAGCCAATACATATACGCGAATCTCGCTACCGTTCATTACACCAAAGGCATAGTTCAAAGAATCCATCTGATTAGCCAATTCAACGGTACCCATTTTTTTGCCGCATTTACCTTTGACTGGTTTGCCGGTTGCTTCTTGTTCCTTGTTGGCAGCAACCGTTTGGAACTGTTCTTGGAAGAACTGACGAGCCACATCGGGTTGCATCATAACCGAGTCACCCAACATACCGTTGACAAGACCTTGGAAGAAAATCTTCTCGTTAAGTGTCCACGATGCCTGTTCTACCAGACCTTTTTTCTCGAACGACTTAACGGCTTGACCGATGTTGTTACCCACGGTCTCAATTTCACTCAACTCCTCCACTTTGCCGTCATAACCGCGTTGGAGGGCGTCAATAAACTCGGCTACCGCTTCATCAGACGAATCATTTGCCATCTGATAAGATTTAATTTGGTAACCATTAACCAGACCCAGTGCGTAATTGACCGAGTCATTCATGGAAGTCAAAGCTACTTCCTTCACTTTGTACGTGTTTCCGCAAGAAATCATAGCCAGTGCGGAAAGCGCTAAAATACTGATTTTTTTCATTTTGTTTGTTTTTTAAAAGGTTTGTAAAAGGGTATTGTTGTGTTCCCTATATCTTATGTTCATGTTATGTTTAGCACCCGTGTTTATTCGATACCTAACAGCTCAACCGTAAAGATGAGTGCAGCATACGGAGGAATAGAGCCGCCGGCACCTTGTGCGCCATACCCTAACTCGTAAGGGATGTACAATTTGTACTTGCTTCCGACCGACATAAGTTGCAGTCCTTCGGTCCAACCTTTGATGACCTGATTGAGACCAAATGTGATGGGCTCGTTGCGCTTGTAGGACGAATCAAAAACCGTGCCATCAATGAGTGTTCCTTCGTAATGAACTTTGACTTTGTCGGTGGCTTTGGGTTTCTGTCCGAGAGTTGATTCAAGAACTTCGTATTGAAGACCGGAAGCCGTTGTTTTTACTTCGGGGCGTTTAGCATTCTCTG
>JAGHSG010000102.1 GCA_018066005.1 Bacteroidales bacterium
CCTTATTCGCCGGCTGCGGGAACAGGTTTGTCTTCGCACGAACTGAACCAACCCGGTTGCTACCGCGATGTGAAAGATACGACGTGTACGGTGCAGTTCCGTATCAAGGAGAGCAGTATCATCGTGCCGAAAGACGAGGACCTGCCTTTGTACGCCTTGGCGTGGACAACGACGCCGTGGACATTGCCGAGTAATACGGCATTATGCGTCGGTCCGAAGATAGATTATGTAGTGGTGAAGGGCGAGAACCCCTACACCCACGAAAAAGCGTTCTACCTCTTGGCAGAGGCACGTCTGAGTGCGTACGCCAAGGAGCTTCTTGGCGGTGAATCGGTGAATCGGTTAATCGGTGAATCGGATAAGCCGGAGATTCTGTACCGTTGCAAGGGTGCCGAGTTGGAGGGTATGGAGTATGACCAACTCATTCCGTTTGCATCGCCTATGCGCGGGGAGAACGACGGTACACCGTTCCGTATCATCTTAGGCGACTATGTCACCACCGAAGACGGTACGGGTATTGTGCATATTGCTCCTACTTTTGGTGCGGACGATGCTTTTGTTGCCAAGAAAGCCGGCATACCGGGTATGACTTTCCTGACGAAAAAAGGCGAGTTGCGTCCGATGGTAGATATGACGGGTAAGTTCTTCCTAATGGCCGATTTGGACGAGGAGTTTGTTGCCAAGCACATCAACCGAGACCTTTCGCACAATGGCAGGGCCAGTGGGTAAAGAACGCTTACGACCCGCAGTTCACCGTCAACGGCAAGTACGACGAGGCGGCTGCACAGAAAGCGGAGAATATAGATATCCGCCTCTGCATGATGCTCAAGCAGGACGGCCGTGCGTTCCGTATAGAGAAGCACGTGCATACCTATCCCCACTGCTGGCGTACCGACAAACCTGTTTTGTACTATCCGTTGGATAGTTGGTTTATCCGTTCCACCAAAGCCCGCGAGGATATGATTCGCCTTAACAACACCATTCATTGGCAACCCGAATCGACCGGTACGGGACGTTTTGGCAAGTGGCTGGAGAACCTGAATGACTGGAATCTGTCCCGCAGCCGTTATTGGGGTACGCCGTTGCCTATTTGGCGCACCGAGGACGGTCAGGAGGAGTTGTGCATCGGTTCGATTAAGGAACTCTTTGAAGAAATAGATAAGTCCATTAAGGCGGGCTTTATGACCGCTAATCCGTGGCCTAAACATATTGTGGGCGATTACAGCAAAGCCAACTATGACCCTGCCGTTATTGACCTGCACCGTCCGTATGTAGATAGTATCATTCTCGTCAGTCCGTCCGGCAAACCGATGAAACGTGAGTTGGACCTGATAGACGTGTGGTTTGATTCGGGTGCTATGCCGTATGCCCAATACCACTTGCCGTTTGAGAACTGTGATGTTCCGCGTACGGCGGACTTCATCTCCGAAGGTGTAGATCAGACACGCGGTTGGTTCTTCACGTTGCACGCTATCCATACGATGCTGGAAGGCACGGTGGCTTATAAGAATGTTATCTCCAACGGATTGGTATTGGATAAGAACGGTAATAAGATGAGTAAACGTCTCGGTAATGCCGTCGATCCGTTTGGTGCCTTGGATAAATACGGTGCCGATGCCGTGCGTTGGTATATGTTGACCAACTCGTCACCCTGGGAGAACTTGAAGTTTGACCCCGAAGGAGTGGACGAAATACGCCGCAAGTTCTTCGGCACACTCTACAATACGTATGGATTCTTTGCGCTGTATGCCAACGTGGACGGTTGGACGGTTGACGGTTCACAATGCACAATGCACGATGCACAGTTACAGGAGATTGACCGATGGATATTGAGTAAACTCAATTCACTTGTCAAAGAGGTGACGGAGGATTATGAGGCCTACGAGCCGACCAAGGCAGGACGTGCTATATCGGATTTTGTGCAAGATGATTTGAGCAACTGGTATGTGCGCCTGAACCGTAAACGTTTCTGGGGCGGTGAGATGGATGCAGACAAGCAGGCTGCTTATCAGACGCTTTATACGTGCTTGAAGACGGTGGCTCAACTGATGGCACCTAACGCACCTTTCTATGCCGACCGTCTCTATCGCGACTTGGTAGGAACAACCGTTCATTTCAGCGAATGGCCGGTGGCAGATAATGCGCTTATCAACAAAGAATTGGAACGTCAGATGGCTTTGGCTCAACAGGCTACGTCTATGATTCTGTCGCTCCGCAAGCGTGCCGAGAAGAATGTTCGTCAGCCCTTGCAGAAAGCCGTTATCCCTGCTCCCGACATAGAGACTGCCGAGGCACTTCGTCACGTGGAAGGGCTGATTAAGTCCGAGGTGAACGTCAAGGAGTTGATTATAACGACGGCTGACAAGTCGGAGGTTCAACTCGTCAAGAAAATCAAACCCCAGTTCAAAGTGTTAGGTAAGAAAGTAGGCGGTCAGATGAAAGCCATTGCTGCGGCTATCGGACAGATGTCGCAACAGGATATAGCGGCTTTTGAACAAAACGGCACTTTTGTTGTGGAAGGATATACGTTGGTGGAGGAAGATGTGGAGATTCTGACCGAAGATATGCCGGGTTGGCTCGTGGCTACCGAAGGTATTCTGACCATAGCATTGGATATTGAACTGACGCAGGAACTGATGGAGGAGGGTATAGCCCGCGAACTGATTAACCGTATTCAGAACATACGCAAGTCGTCCGGTTTGGAAATAACCGACCGTATCGTAGTTCGTGTGGAGAACGTGCCCGAGTTGGTGTCTGCCGTAGAGCATTTTAGCGACTATATAGCCGGTCAGGTATTGGCAACGAAGATTGAAACGGTTGCTCTTGCCGACGGTGAGGTGGTTGAACTGAATAACAAGAATATACATATCTCCATTCAAAAAGCATAAACAATGAAACGAGTTTTTTATTTTGTGGCGGTAGTCTGCTTGGTTCTCCTTGCCGCTACCGGTTGCACACCGAAAGATGAGAATATTGGTACGGAAGCACAGTTATACGGTCGTTGGCAAGATGTCAAGAACACCACCAGTTATATCGTTTTTCAGACGGACCATGTTGCTCCGGATGATGAGCGTTTTCGCGACTACACCGATTATATCTGGGGTAAGGAGTGGGATACGAATGATAAATCGGAACACGACTTAGACACCGAGGATTTTCATGGAAATGGTTGGTTTATGTGGAAGAAAGGTCCGCAAATCGTTTCTCGTCTCGCTACTATGAATAAGGTGAGTACGGCTTTGATTCCTGCTGATATGAATTTAGAGATATTGAATGATTCGACGTTGAAATATACCACCGATTCAGGTAGAGAATTTACATTCCGCAAAATTGCATCCAAATGAAAAAAGCACTCAAAATAATCGGCATTACCTTAGGCAGTTTGGTTGCGTTGGTACTGGTGGTTGTCTTTATCGCCTGCTACTTGGTTTTTACTCCCAAACGCCTGACGCCCATAGTTAATCAAGTGGCAGACTCGTTACTGATTTGTCCGCACACGTTGGACGAAGTGAACTTGACTTTTTTCCGTACCTTCCCGAATTTTGGAGTGGAGGTGCAGGGGTTGTATATTATCAATCCGATGGAAGGCGCCCAATCCGACACCGTGTTGGCTATTCCTGATTTGGTGGTTGGTGTGGATATTATGAAAGCCATTGATGGCGATATTATGATAAAAAAATGTGCCTTGCAAGACATTGAAGCCAATATTTACATAGATAGTCTGGGCAACAATAATTTCACGGTTTGGAATCCGGACCTCATGAGTGAAGACACATTGGCGGAGGATACCACCGCTTCTGCTTGGCAACTGCGTTCCATTGCTTGGGAGGAAGCCATTCGGTTCTCGGCGCGTCAACTGAGTTTTGTGGATAAGAAAGACTCGTTGGCAGCGGGTTTGACGGATTGTTGCATTCAACTGAGTGGAACGGATACGGATAGTCTCGCGGTTAAATTGGACTTAGACGCCAATCATGTGTCCTTCCAAATGAAAGGTGAGCAGTATGCTGACGATTTGCATCTGCGCCTCACCTTACCTATGTCTTTCCAATCATCCGAACATATCACTATTGACGGCACGCAATTAGCTATTGAGGAATACACCATCAATCTGGACGGTTATGTGGGTTCACCGTGCTTGGCTTCGGGCATTTATAATATGGATGTGACGGTCAAGACTAATGAGTGGAAGATATCCAACGTGTGGCATTTAGTACCGCCTTCGTATCAGTCTCTATGGCCGAAAGAGGTGGATGCAGACGGTCATCTGCAACTTATTGCCCACGCCGTAGGTACGTATGATTCGATTTCGATGCCGATGGTAGATGCACAAGTTTTACTGACCGGAGCACAAGGCCGGTACACCCCGCTACCGTATTACTTTGATGAAGTGGAGGCAGACATTACAGCGCATGCCGACTTGAATAATAAGAACAACACGACGGCTACTATCAACCGGTTGTTCGCACGCACGGGCAAGACATCGGTTACTGTTTCCGGAACGGCTACGGATATTCTTAAGAACACGTCCGCTTTTGAGTTGTCTAATCCGTTGTGCGACCTCAAAGCAGACCTGGATATTTATCTGCCGGATGCTAATTATTGGATTAAGAACGATTCGGTGCAGTCGTGGGTAAAAGGTACGATGACGGGTACTGTTACCGCTCAAACGCGCCTGAATGACGTTACCACTTTCAATCTGAATAAGATGCAGATTAGTGGCGATTTGGCGTTGGAAGATGTGGATGTTATGTGGCAGGATTCAACCTTGGCACAGGCCGAAGGAATAACCGTGCAACTGACGGCACCCAAGAAAAACATCAAGGATAAGGCTATCTTGTCGGCAGATTGTAAGATAGGTTTGGATAACTTGCATGCTCAACTGTTGACGGCTGATTTGGATGCTGTTTGTCTGGGAGGTACGTTGAATGCTGCCATTGAGATAGATACCAAAGACACGATGAATATACCCACTATCACGGGTGGTTTTGATTTAACCGATTTAGTGGCTGATATGGATACTATTCACGCTCATGCCGTTGCGCCCAAGGGACAGGTGACGCTGACTTCTTCCCGCCGGTCTAAACAAAAGCCGAAGATGATTGTATCTTTCTCGGCTTCCGAGATGCAGGCGATGATGGGTAAGACGACACAGGCCAAGACGGGTAATATAACCATTGAAGCGACCGCAACGTACAATAAAGATGCGGATAAAGTGTTACTCAAATGGAATCCCCGTCTCAAATTTGACTTGCAGGACGGACATGCCGAATTAGCACAGTTGACGGTGCCGGTGGATATACCTGCTATCAAATTCGCTTATTCGAATCGTGAGTTCAAGATAGATACCAGTCGTATTGTGCTCGGTCACTCGGATTTCTCGTTAAGCGGTGATGTGCGGGGAATAGGCAAGTGGCTCGGTGAGCAAGGCGAGTTGGAGGGTGATTTGCGTTTCACGAGTGATGTGACCGATGTGAATGAGATAATTGATATATTGAACAATTTCAATAAAGAAAGTGGGGCTGTACAGACCGATGAAGTTGAGCAACCTGCACAAGCCACTGCATCCTCGCCACAGACCAGAGACCCGTTCATGGTTCCTGAACGTGTGAATCTGAACTTATTGACGACTATCAAGAAAGCGTATGTCTTTGACGAGACTTTGCAGAACTTGGGCGGTAAACTATATTTGAAAGACGGTACGGCTATCTTGGAAGAGATTGGTTTTGTTTGCGAAGCCGCCAAACTGCAACTGACGGCTATGTACCGTACGCCCCGACGTGACCATATCTATGTGGGACTGGACTATCACATGATTGATATTGACTTGCAGCAGTTGATTTCCATGATTCCGCAATTGGATACGTTGGTACCTATGTTGAGTTCTTTCAAGGGTGGTGCTCAATTCCATATTGCAGCCGAGACGTATGTTAATGACCAATACCAACTCAAACCTTCTACTATCCGCGGAGCATGCTCTATTGAGGGTAATGATTTGGTGCTGTTGGATAACGAGACCTTCTCCACGATTGCCAAGATTCTTATGTTCAATAAGAAAACAGAAAACAAAGTAGATAGTATATCCGTTCAGATTGGTTTGTATAAAGATGAAATAACCGTTTATCCTTTCTGCCTGAGCATAGATAACTATATGGCAGCCGTGGGAGGTAATCACTATCTGGATATGAACTTCAATTATCACGCTTCACTACTCAAGCCGTTCTATATTGGTGTGGATGTGTCCGGTAATTTAGATGATTTGCACATCAAGCCGGGCAAGTGCCGTTATGTGCAGGATTTCCGACCAATTATCCACAAGGACACGGAGACTAAAGCGGCAGAAATGAAGAAGATTATTGCCACCAGTTTGAAACAAAACGTTAAAATTCAATAATATGAAAAACAATTCATCATTTTATCAATTCATCATTTTAAGCCTTATGGCTGTATCTCTTATGGCATGCCAAAACAAAAACCCGTTTCTAACCGAACAGAACACCCCGTACGGTGTACCTGCTTTTGACCAGTATCAACTCAGTGATTATGAACCTGCCTTTGAAGAGGCAATCAAGCAATATAACAAGGAGGTGAAGGCTATTATCAAGAATAGCGAAGCACCAACTTTTGTGAACACGATTATTGCGCTTGACCGCTGCGGCTCGTTGTTAGACAAGGTGGAAGGAGTGTTCTTCAATATATTGGAGGCCGACGGTACACCCGAGATGGACGAGATAGCCAACCGTGTGGCTCCCCAACTGAGTGAGTTATCCGACGGTATCTTGCTCAACGAAGAGTTATTTGCCCGCGTCAAAGCCGTTTATGACGAGAAAGATGATTTAGACCTCAATCCGGAGCAGATGCGTCTGTTGACAGAGACCTATAAACAGTTTGTCAATAACGGTGCCTTGCTACCTGCGGACAAGAAAGAACGTCTTAAACAGATTAACCAGGAATTGTCCGTTTTGTCCTTGCAATTCGGTCAGAACGTGGTGGCAGAGACCAATGCCGAAGAAGCACAGGTGTTGATTACGGACGAAGCGCAATTGGCAGGTCTGCCCGAGTCCGCCAAAGCTGCGGCTAAGGAAGAGGCCGAAGCGGCAGGTAAACAGGGCTGGTTATTCTCGCCCAAACGCACATCTTTTACTCCCGTTCTGCAATACTGCTCCAATCGTGATTTGCGCCGTCAGTTGCTGATGGCTTATACGACACGTGGCAACCACGATAATGCGTATGATAATAAGGCATTGATTAACAAAACGATGCATCTGCGTATAGAGAAAGCCCAATTATTCGGTTTCTCTTGTCCTGCGGACTATATCCTTCAGGACTGTATGGCTAAGGATGCCAAGACGGTAGATGCTTTCCTGCAGACTGTTTGGGAACCCTCGTTGGCTGCCGCCAAACGTGAAGCCGCCGCTTTGCAAGAATTGTTGGATCAAGACCTTCCGGGTGAGAAACTTCAACCTTGGGACTGGTGGTATTATACCGAGAAATTGCGCAAAGCCCAATATGACCTTGATGAGGAACAACTCAAACCTTATTTTGAATTGAGTAATGTCCGCAAAGGAGCGTTTACTTTGGCGCATAATCTGTATGGACTGAACTTTGAGAAGTTGGACAGTATGCCTGTTTATAACCCCGATGTGGAGGTGTTCAAAGTTACGGATGCCAATGAGGCTTTGGTGGGTATTCTTTATACAGACTACTTCCCGCGTGCCGGCAAACGTCCGGGTGCATGGATGAACGATATTTGCCATCAATACGTAGATGCAGCCGGAGTGGACCACCGTCCGGTTATCATCAATGTGGGCAATTTTAACAAGCCCACAGCCGGTAACCCGTCGCTTCTGTCGATGGACGATGTGGAGACGCTTTTCCACGAGTTCGGTCATGCTCTGCACGGACTGATGAGCAAAGCGACGTATAAATCACTGTCCGGTACCAATGTGCCGCGTGATTTTGTTGAATTGCCTTCGCAGTTCATGGAGAACTACTGCTATGAACCGGAGATTTTGGCAACCTACGCGTTCCATTATCAAACGGGCGAAGTAATGCCGGATTCGTTGGTACAAAAAATCAATGCTGCCAAGAAATTTAATCAGGGTTTTGTAGAAACCGAGTTGCTCTCTGCTTCTATCTTGGATATGGATTACCATGAGTTGACGACTCTGGACACCATTGATGTTAATGCCTTTGAGGCTGCATCCATGGCGAAGATGAATATGATAGATGAGATTATTGTCCGTTACCGTTCCACCTTCTACAACCATATCTTTACGACCGGTTACGAAGCAGGTTATTATTCTTACACGTGGGCAGCCGTGCTGGATGCTGATGCCTTTGCAGCCTTTAAGGAGACCGGTGATATACTCAATCCCGAAGTTGCCAAACGTTTCCGTCATCTGTTGGAACAAGGCGGTACACGAGATGCTGCAGAACTCTATCAGGAGTTCCGCGGAAAAGGGGCCAATCCGGAATACCTGTTACGTCGCAAAGGATTTATAGAATAACGTATGTCTTTTCTGACCACCTATATCCTGACGTGGCGCTTGGCAGTAGCATTACCTATTGCGCTACTTGCCTATTTCCCTTTGCGTACAGCTTTTCGCAAATTGCGTATTGGGGATATGGACTTGTTGGATAACGGAGCTGTGGAGCAAAGTTTTTGGGCTTCGTTCTGGGTGGGGATAGCGGCAATTGTATATAGCTACGTTGCCATATTGATATTGGTGGTGTGGATGTGCTTAATGAGACGTCATTTGATGACTGCCCGGGCATGGATGGCATCGTTTCTGGCAATTGCCATCTGTTCGTTTTGGTACTATGTTATACAATATGTTGTACCAATGATGAACATATAAGGCTATTCCCAAAATTGGTAAAAATGGGCTACGGGACCAAAACCGTGGCCTATTTTATATTCCGCTCCGTGTTGAATGGCACTATTGATGTATTGTTTGGCAGCCTGTGCGGCTTTCTGCAGGGATAACCCCTTTGCCAAATAAGACGCTAACGCAGAAGACAAGGTGCAACCCGTGCCGTGTGTGTTGGTTGTCTCTATCCGAACAGAAGGCATTGTGGTGTATGTACCTGTCGTATAATCATAGAGAACATCCGCTATTTGTGCGCTTTGCAAATGCCCTGCCTTTAATAATACGGACCCACCTGTGCGTTGTGCCAATTCTTGGGCAGAACTGGTCATATTATCGCTTGTTATGGGGTGTCCCAGCAGTATTTCCGCTTCCGGTATATTGGGGGTAATAACTTGTGCCAAAGGAATCAGTTCATTCATTAGGGAGCAGATAGCACTCTGCTCAATCAACCGATGTCCGCTGGTAGAAACCATAACGGGGTCTAATACAATAGAGGAAACGGCATAGTCTTTTAGGGTCTTGCTGACTATTCGGACTACTTCTTCATTATGGAGCATACCAATTTTGACGGCATCTGCACCGATGTCATCCAATACGGCACGTATCTGTCCTTCAATAATAGTTGGGGAGATACCTTCTACGGCTTGAACCCCTAATGTGTTTTGTACCGTAATGGCAGTAATGACCGAGGCGGCATAACAACCGCATGCGGATATGGTTTTTATATCTGCTTGAATGCCGGCTCCACCTCCGCTATCGCTACCGGCTATGGTTAGTACACGATTATATGTTTTCATAAGGGCGAATTATTTCTCTGAGTTCACGGGCAGCTTGTTCGGGATTGTCTGCTGCCATGATGTCGGACACGACGGCTACCCCTTTTAATCCACATTGCATGGCTTGCGCGGCTGTGTTATGATTGATACCCCCTATGCCTATCACCGGTTTAACACTACGCTCAACTACCGTTGAACCACCGTTAAGACCAAGGGGAGTACTGATGTCCGACTTGGTGGTTGTGGCAAAGATAGGTGAGACGGCTACGTAATCAACAGGCAGGGTGTTGGCAGATGCTACTTGGTCGATGTGCTCTATGCTGAGACCTATAATAGCATCCGGTCCTAATAATTGGCGGGCGTCTATGGGGGACATGTCTGACTGCCCCAAATGTACGCCATCGGCATGAGCCGCTAAGGCTACATCCACGCGGTCATTGATGATGAGTGGTACATGATAGGGTTGCAACACCTTTTTTAATATACGTGCGCGCGCGATAAAAGCGCCGGTCGGCAGTTGTTTCTCTCTCAGTTGCACCATGGTGCAGCCGCCTTTGACTGCCGCTTCCACTATTTCTTCCAAAGACCGCGCACCGCATAACGAAGAGTCGGTAACTAAATATAAACGGAGATCAAGCATAGCGCGATAAACAGTCTATAAATTGTTGACGATAAGTGCCTAATCCCTTATCCGTGACAGCCTCTTGCCCTGCCTGTTTCATCAGTTGCATGGCTTGTACGGCAGCGGTAAAAGGATCTGTTTCTATGGTTGCAAAGGCAGCAATCATGGCTCCTGCCGTACAGCCCATAGCCGTGACTTGGGTCATGAGGGGTGAGCCGCCGGATAATTGTTCCTGCCGTGCGCCGTCGGTAATATAGTCGTTTGCGCCTGTTGTGACAAGCACTTGTGTCGGCGAAGGAGAAACGGAAGAAGGAAGGACCTGCATCTCGTGTGTATTTCCTTTAATAACACAGGGATGGCATGTTTTTATGATTTGCATCGCTGCCTGCATACGATAAGAGGATATTTGTATGCCGACAGGGTCTAATACGACAGGCTTGCCCATCTCATACATGGTTTGACCTGCTATCAATGCCGCTTGCAGCAACGAATCGTCTAATGTCCCGATGTTGATAAGAAGGGCATCGGCTCTGTGTGCGATGTCCTGCATCTCGGGTATAGCAGCAGACATGAGTGGTCGTGCGCCAATAGCGAGCAAAGCGTTGGCGGTGAGGTCCATTGCTACATAATTCGTGACACAATGCACCACAGGAGCGTTTTGTCGCAGTTGTTGAATGGATAAATGTAAAGAATCGTGTATCATATTTTCTTCCTTAACAGCATTACCTGTTCAGGTTCAAAGGGTGTAATCTCAGCCTTATTGCGTTAAGGCACCCCTGAATCTAAAGTCTATTTAACGGGCAGTTTGTAAGCAAAACTGACAAACCAACTCCACTCCCATAAATGTTGGTCAGCCACGGGGTGTTTGATTTGGTTATTCAGTCCGAAGTCGTATCCGGCTTGCAGCCGATAACAGTCCCATTCCAATCCGCCACCTATACCTATTTGTATATTGACAGGATATAACTCGTCTTTGAATCGGTTGTATGTGCCTGTTGGTATGTCTTGATTATTCAGATATTGCGTGATGATGGGGGGCAGATTATTTTTGATATTGTCTTCCTCGTACAAACCAATCATCAGTTGAGGTCCGCCATAGAAAAACAGGTTCAGTTTCTTCCACAGTTTGATGTTGTAGTACGCCCGGATAGGTACGGCTAACCAATGCTCCGTCACGCGGTGTTGCATGTAGTTGCAAGCAGCATAACTCTCCTCCTCGTCTGCTACACCCCATTTCTGTTTGGTTGTACCGTATGCGATGGTGTAGAGCAGTCCGGTTTGTATACTGAACCGGTAGGGGAGCATAAAATCAAACGTCATACCGATGCGTCCGCCATGCAGGTATAGGCGGGAGTCCGTGTTCTTACTATGTTGCCAGTGCTGTACATAACCGCCTTCTAAACGATATTCAATATGAAAATGATACTCATCTTCCGTCTTGGCATCCGGATTGAAAAAAACTTGATCATTGGTTTGTAACTCAGGACCGAGAGCGTTTTTCTCTTTCTCCACATGGAAACCGCCTTGTGCCATCATAGGTACCACTGTCGCGCACGCGAGTACTATAAAAAGGTATCGTTTTATCATTTTTTAGGACTTAAAATCGGTGCAAAGGTACACAAAATTTCCCAAATACGCAAAAAAAACGCATTTTTTTAACAAAATATTTGGTCAATTCAAAAATTTGTTGTAATTTTGCACGCTTTTTC
>JAGHSG010000067.1 GCA_018066005.1 Bacteroidales bacterium
TGTTAACACTCAAACAAATCTATGACGACAAAGCCGCTATTGTGGCAGGTCTCAACAAAAAACATTTCGCCGGAGCCGAAGAAGCTATCGACCAAGTTATCGCACTCGACCAAGAACGTAAAGCAGCACAACAGAAAAAAGACGCCGCTTCCGCCGAGATGAACCAGATAAGTAAATCCATAGGTATGTTCATGGCCAAAGGACAAAAAGCAGAAGCCGAAGAAGCCAAAGCCAAAACGGGCGTACTGAAAGAAAATATAAAACAATACGAACAACTGATGGCAGAAGCCGAAGAAAAACAACGTCTGCTCCTGCTCACCATTCCTAATGTACCCTACTCGCTCGTTCCCGAAGGACGCAGCGCCGAAGATAACCTCGCCGTTAAAGTGGGCGGTTGGGAGATTGGACCCTCTAAATCCCCCTTCGAAGGGGGACTTTGGGGAATTGGTGAACTGGTAGATAATGCCAAAGCATTTGATAAAGAAGGAGCTGCTGTAGCCCTCAAAGACTGGAAAGACGAATGGAACCCGCAACCCGCTTACGCCAAACTGCCCCACTGGGAACTCGCCAAGAAATACAACCTCATCGACTTTGACCTCGGCGTCAAAATCAGCGGTGCCGGTTTCCCCGTTTATATAGGTCAAGGCGCCCGTCTGCAACGCGCACTCATCGACTTCTTCCTGGACGAAGCCACCAAAGCCGGTTACACCGAAATAATGCCGCCTACCGTCGTTAATGCCGCCTCCGGTTATGGAACAGGTCAACTGCCCGACAAAGAGGGACAGATGTACCACTGCGAAGTGGATGACCTATACCTCATCCCCACCGCCGAAGTACCCGTTACCAACCTGTACCGCGACGTCATCATCGACGAGGAACAACTGCCCATTAAGAACTGCGCCTACACAGAGTGTTTCCGCCGCGAAGCCGGCAGTTACGGCAAAGATGTACGCGGACTGAACCGCCTGCACGAGTTCTCCAAGATAGAGATTGTACGCATCGACACACCCGAACATAGCGACGCTTCCCACAAAGAGATGTTGGCACACGTAGAAGGTCTGCTCAAGAAACTGGAACTGCCCTACCGCATCTTGCGCCTCTGTGGCGGTGATATGAGTTTTACAGCCGCTATCTGCTACGACTTCGAAGTCTATAGCGAAGCACAACATCGCTGGCTGGAAGTAAGTTCGACATCCAACTTCGATACCTACCAGGCTAACCGCCTCAAATGCCGCTACCGCGGAAAAGAGGACAAAAAAGTGCAGATAGCCCACACCCTGAACGGCTCCGCATTGGCTCTGCCCCGTATCGTGGCAGCGTTGCTGGAGAATAACCAATGCGAAGAAGGTATCCGCATACCCAAAGCCCTGCAACCGTTCTTTGGAGCAGAGATGATTAAGTAGAGAGTAGAGAGTAAAGAGTAGAGAAATGGTTGACATACTGAAATATATCATACCGGCGGTAGTGGTGATTGTAGGCATTTGGCTGATTCAGCACACCATGTACCGGCAGGAAGAGAAGAAACGGCAGTACGAACTCAAACGCGAGGCGCAGAAAACCATCTCGCCCATCCGCATGCGTGCGTATGAGCGTCTCTCCCTCCTGTTGGAACGTACCGAGCCCGAAGCTATGATTCGCGAGATGATGACGGACCCGACTTGGACATCCAAGAGCGTTATGGATATACAACGCGAGTTACTCCAACGCGTTCGCCTCGAATTTGACCACAACATGAGTCAACAGATATATGTCAGTGAAGAAGTATGGCAACGTATCCTGTTGGCACGCGACGAGATGGCAGCCTTCATCAACCAGATGGCTATCCGCATCAAACCCGGAAGCACCGGATTGGACTATATGAAGACCCTCATTCAAGCCTATCACACCAATGGCGATACACCTCACGAAATAGCATTGCAACAACTCAAAGATGAAGCACGCACTCTGTTATAGTATATTTATCCTACTCTGCTTCACAGCCTGCCGTCCCGATGCCGCCTGCCGCAGCAACATGACCGTCGGATTGGTGGCCGAATTGAAGGAGATACAGTACGATATAACCCATCAGCCCCATATCATTTCTACATGGGACAGCATCACCGTGCAAGGAATAGGTAACGATAGCATCTTGTATAATAACAGCAAGAACATCAAGAAAATCTGCCTCCCCTTGCGCCACGATGCCGACAGTACGGCTTATACCCTGATATACAAAGGACAGACAGACACGCTACTCATTATCCATAACAGCCGACAACACTTCGTCAGCGTGGAATGTGGATGTGTGTACAACCACACCGTATCCGATTTGCAATGTACCCGACATTGGGTAGATAGTATAACAGTACTCTCTGATAATGTCGAGCGAGGAGGAGAAACGAATATCCGTTTTTACCGCGAAAACCAATAAATCCCCGATGAAGAAGATTCTGAGCATATTGTTACTCGTTATGACGACCGGTATAGTCGGCGCCAAAACACATATTCCGGACAGCGTCATGCATCGCGACGGGTTATATGTGGACAATATGAAGGTCTATAACGACTCCGCTATCTTCCAAGGGGTAAACCTCAAACTGGACTTATTCAACACGCTATACTATTTAGGCGTTTCCAAAGCACAATTCCAATCGTACGAGATCGCTCTTAACCTGCGTCTCAAACAGCGTTATTATCCCACACTCGAATTGGGTTATGCCCAGGGACAATTAGGAGCAATGAGCACCGAATGGCACGGCCAAGGCGGTTGGGCTTCTGTGGGTTTGGACATCAATGGACTGCGCAAACACCCCGAGAGTCTGAACGCCCTGTTAGTCGGAATACGTGTAGGAGCCGACATACAAGAGTTTGATGCAACCAACGTCAAAGTACATGACAGTTACTGGCTACAGAACCAACCCGTTAACTTCTATAATCAATTTCGCGCCGACTGCTGGGGCGAAGTGGTGGCAGGTTGTCAGGTGCATATATACAGCGGCTTGATGATGGGTTGGTACCTACGCCTCAAACTGCTGTTTACCCGCAAGACAGCAGACGATAAACCCTATCCGTACTTCATCCCGGGATTCGGCTATCGCGACAATACGCAATGGGGAATAAGTTACTACATAGGATGGAAATTCTAACAAATATTATGAGACACGATACAGAACAAATGATGCACGCGGCCAATAATATCCGCATATTAGCCGCAGCGATGGTTGAAAAAGCCAAAAGCGGTCACCCGGGCGGAGCCATGGGTGGAGCCGACTTTATTAACGTACTCTTTTCCGAGTTTATTACATACGACCCCAACCAACCCGCTTGGGCAGCCCGTGACCGTTTCTTCCTGGATCCGGGACACATGGCTCCCATGCTGTATAGTCAGTTATGTCTCGCCGGCAAATACACTTTGGACGAGTTGCAGACCCTACGTCAGTGGCAGAGCGTCGTTCCCGGACATCCGGAGCGTGACATAACGCGCGGAATAGAGAACACCAGCGGTCCGTTGGGACAAGGACACACCTTTGCCGTAGGTGCCGCTATCGCCGCTAAATGGTTCAACACACGTTTCGGGGCTATTCATAACCCCACCATCTATGCCTTTATATCCGACGGCGGTATTCAGGAAGAGATTAGCCAGGGTGCAGGACGTCTGGCAGGACACCTCGGACTGAACAACCTAATCATGTTCTACGACAGCAATAACATCCAATTATCCACTTCGTGCGACGCCGTCACCACCGAAGATGTGGCACGCAAATACGAAGCATGGGACTGGTTCGTACAGGAGATTCCGGGTAATGACCCCGACGCTATACGCGAAGCACTACTCAAAGCCAAAGAAGAGAAACAACGCCCCTCCCTCATCATCGGTCACACCAGCATGGGTAAGGGATGCCTCACCGAAGAAGGGACTTCCTTTGAAGGCAAGTGCTCCACACACGGGCAACCCCTATCTAAATCCGGCGCCAATTTTGCTAAGACCATCCAAGGATTAGGCGGCAACCCCGAACAACCCTTCACCATCTTTGCTGACGTAGCCGCTATGTACAACGAGCGCCAAGAAGAATTGGTGGAACAATGCGCCCTATATCAAAAACAATATAAACAATGGGCAGCTGCTAACCCCGTAGATGCCAACCTTTATGAGACCTATATGTCGGGCGAAGTGCCCTGCATTGATTGGAGCAAGATTGAACAGAAAGCCGGAGCCGCTACACGCAGTGCCAGCGCAACCGTACTATCTTATTTGGCAGAGAACGTAGGCAATATGATTGTATCCAGTGCCGACCTGAGCAATTCGGATAAGACCGACGGTTTCCTCAAACATACCACAGCCCTCCGCAAAGGCGATTTCAACGGACAGTTCTTACAAGCCGGCGTGAGCGAACTGACTATGGCTTGCGTTATGATAGGTATGTCTCTGCATGGCGGTATCATACCCGCCTGCGGCACCTTCTTTGTTTTCAGCGACTATATGAAACCTGCCGTGCGTTTAGCCGCCTTGATGGAAGTGCCGGTTATCTTTATATGGAGTCACGACGCGTTCCGCGTAGGCGAAGACGGTCCGACACACGAACCTGTGGAGCAAGAAGCACAGATACGACTGATGGAAAAACTGCATAACCACAGCGGACAACCTTCTATGCTCGTGTTGCGCCCTGCCGATGCCGAAGAGACAACTATGGCTTGGCGCCTGGCTATTGAGAACACGCACACACCGACCGGACTTATTCTCAGTCGTCAAGATATTCCTTCAATTCACAATGCACAATGCACAATGCACGATGAAATGGAGGCGTTCCGTCGCGGAGCGTACATCGTATCCAAAGACGAAAACCCGCAAGTCGTACTGTTAGCCAGCGGCAGCGAAGTATCGACCCTGATGGCAGGAGCCGAATTATTGCGTCAGGAAGGAATTCGTCTGCAAGTAGTCAGCGTTCCGTCCGAAGGACTGTTCCGCCAACAAAGTCCCGAATACCAATCCGAAGTATTGCCGCAGGGTGTGCGCCGCTTCGGTATGACAGCCGGACTGCCTTGTACGTTGGAGAGTCTGGTAGGCGAAAACGGTAGCTTGTGGGGACTGAATAGTTTCGGCTTCTCCGCACCCTATAAAGTGCTGGACGAAAAACTCGGCTTCACGGCAGAGAATGTTTACAAGCAGGTTAGGAACATGCTTAGGTAGTAGATTATAGGTAGTAGGTAGTAAAGCATTCATCAAGTCAAGTGCCATAAGAATCAAAATATGTACGGATTAGGTAATTTAGGGAATAAAATAACTGCATTTACACAACGTGTTGTAGATGCCACACAATATCTAAAAGACAAAAATGCTAACATATTGGCTAATCAGTTCTTCCGTAGTGGAACATCCATTGGCGCTAATTGTAGCGAAGCGGTTTATGCCGTCTCCAAAGCAGATTATTTAAACAAACTATTGATAGCACTTAAAGAGACTAACGAGACTATTCATTGGATTCAAGTAATGTATATGTCCAAGTTAATTGATAAACCTACCTATTTGTCTATTAAAGCAGATTGCGAAGAAATAGCAAAAATATTGGCTACTATCACAAAAAATATAAAGCAAAGTATCAGCAAATAACAACATATTAAACATATAAAATTCAAGGTACAGAAGAACTTTAGTTAGTACTTTACTACCTATCACCTTCTACCTTTTATCTAAAATTATGGAATATAATTTCAAAGAGATTGAGCAAAAGGCGCAAGCGGCTTGGGAGAAAGCCAACGCATACAAAGTGAATAACAAGAGCGATAAAAAGCCCTTCTATGTATTGGATATGTTCCCCTACCCCTCGGGAGCAGGACTGCATGTCGGACACCCGTTAGGCTACATCGCCAGTGATATATATGCCCGCTACAAACGCCTGCAAGGCTTTAACGTGCTACACCCGATGGGATTTGACTCATACGGACTGCCCGCCGAACAATACGCCATTCAGACGGGACAACATCCCGAAGTAACGACGATGAAGAACATCGCACGTTACATCGAGCAACTCAAAAAAATAGGATTCTGCTATGACTGGGACCGCGAAGTGAAGACCTGCGACCCCGATTTCTATAAATGGACACAATGGGCATTCATTCAGATGTTCAACTCCTACTTTGACCCCGTTCAACAGAAAGCACGTCCTATCAGCGAACTCATACAAAAATGGGAAGAGAACGACCCTACGTGGAAAACACTCTCCGAGAAAGAGCAACAGGAGCGACTGATGAACTATCGTATCGCATATTTGAGTGATACCAAGGTTAACTGGTGTCCGCAACTCGGCACCGTCTTGGCTAACGACGAAGTGTCCGAAGGACTGTCCGTCCGTGGCGGTTACCCCGTGGAGCAACGCGTCATGCGCCAGTGGAGCCTGCGCGTCAGCGCCTACGCCGGACGGCTGCTTGAAGGACTGGACCGTATAGACTGGACCGACTCGCTCAAAGAGACCCAACGTAACTGGATAGGACGCAGCGAAGGGGCCGAGATGCAGTTCAAGATAAAAGGTCAAGACGAGCCCTTCACCATCTTTACGACCCGTGCTGACACGGTCTTTGGAGTTACTTTTATGGTGCTGGCACCTGAATCGGAATATGTGGCACGCGTCGTTACGGCCGACCACCAAGCCGAAGTTGATGCCTACCTCGACCGATGCAAACATCGTACAGAACGGGAACGTATAGCCGACCGCCGAGTAACAGGTGTGTTCACCGGCTCGTATGCCATCAACCCGCTTACCAACGCCGAGATACCTATCTATATATCTGACTATGTCCTGGCCGGTTACGGCACAGGTGCTATCATGGCCGTACCGGCTCACGATAGCCGCGACTACGCTTTTGCCAAACATTTCAACCTGCCTATTATACCTCTTATAGAAGGAGCAGACGTCAGCGAACAGAGTTGGGACGCCAAAGAAGGCGTGATGATGAACTCGGGTTTCCTGAACGGACTGCAAGTTAAAGATGCCATCGCCAAGATGAAGGAATATATCACCAACACGGGTATAGGTCGCGTCAAGGTCAATTACCGCCTCCGCGATGCCATTTTCTCCCGTCAGCGTTACTGGGGTGAACCCTTCCCCATCTACTACAAAGATGGCATGCCTTATACGGTAGAAGAGAAAGACCTACCTATTACATTACCCGAAGTAAGCGATTTCAAACCCACCGAAGACGGTCGTCCCCCGTTAGGGAATGCTACCAATTGGACATACAAAGGTTATCCGCTGGAACTCAACACCATGCCGGGCTTTGCAGGCTCATCGGCATACTACCTCCGCTATATGGATAATCATAACGACCAAGCCCTTGTGGATAAAGACGTGAATGCCTATTGGCGTCAGGTAAACCTCTACATCGGCGGTACCGAACACGCCACCGGACACCTTATCTACAGCCGTTTCTGGAATAAGTTCCTCTACGATTTGGGCTATGTATGCGAAGACGAGCCCTTCCGCAAACTTATTAACCAAGGTATGATTCAGGGACGTTCTAACTTCGTTTATCGTTATATAGGCGAAGGGGCTACGGGTAATCTGTATATCAGTTACAACCTTATTGAGAATCCCGAATACAAAGGTAAAGTGCAACCTATCCACGTTAATGTCAACATCGTTCATAACGACATCTTGGACATCGCCGCTTTCCGCAATTGGATGCCCGAGTATAAAGACGCACAGTTCGTCTATTCGGACGGCACTACGGACAACGACAATCCTTATATAGGCACACCTGCCGAGAAGCAGTATATATGCGGCTGGGCGGTCGAGAAAATGTCCAAGTCCATGTTTAACGTCGTTAACCCCGATGACGTAGTGGAGCAATACGGCGCTGACACATTGCGTCTGTATGAGATGTTCCTTGGTCCTTTGGAAATGTCCAAACCGTGGGATACCAACGGCATAGACGGTGTACACCGCTTCCTGCGCAAGTTATGGAATATGTACGAGACGGTCAGCGATGACGAGCCCACACGCGAAGAGTATAAAGCCCTGCACAAACTGATTAAGAAAATCACATGGGATATAGATAATTTCTCCTTCAACACCTCTATTCCTGCCTTCATGATTGCGCAGAACGAGTTGTCGGCTTTGCATTGCAATAAGAAAGCCATATTAAGTCAGGTAGCCGTTCTGATGGCACCCTACGCTCCGCATATCGCCGAAGCCATGTGGAATCGTTGCGGTGAGACAAGCTTTGTTATTGACGCGCAATGGCCCGCTTGCGATGAGAGTTATCTGACCGAAGACAGTGTCAAATACCCCGTGCAGTTCAACGGTAAAGTACGTTTCACCATGGAGCAACCCAAGACCGCTACCAAAGAAGATATTGAGCAAGCTGTATTGGCTAA
>JAGHSG010000108.1 GCA_018066005.1 Bacteroidales bacterium
AATGTACTATTTATTGTGTTATTTGGTTATTTATTTCTTCAATATAATTGATTAGTTCGTCACGCCCCAACCCCGTTTCTGCACTGGTGATAAAGATTGGCGGCAGTTCTTCCCACGTCTGTAACAAGGATCGCTTATAACAATCTATATTCTCCGACAAACGTCCCTTGCCCACCTTATCCGCCTTGGTAAAGACAATAGAAAACGGCACTTCATTCTCACCCAGCCAATTCATAAACTCAAGGTCTATCTTCTGCGGCTCCAAACGACAATCTACCAGCACAAAAAGATTCGTTAATTGCCCACGCAACAAACAATAACGCTCAATCATCTTACGCAACAGGTCACGCTGACGCTGACTGGTTTGCGCAAAACCATACCCCGGCAGGTCAACAAGATGCCACTGTTGGTGAACCGATGAATCGGTGAATCGGTGAATCGAATCAATAGCGAAATGATTGATAAGCAACGTCTTACCGGGCTTTTGCGAAGTCTTGGCAAGGCGCGGGTTATGGCATAGCATATTGATGAGGGATGATTTACCCACATTACTGCGACCTATAAAAGCATACTCGGGTAAGGTCGATTGAGGACATTGCGCCACATCGGGCGAAGAAATTACAAATGTTGCGTTATGTATCGGCATAGTTGTTCAATGCTTAAAGTTCCGTCATTACATACTACCAAATCCGCCTTGGCAGCACGTTCGGCATCCGACATTTGCGCACGCATGCGTGCACGTACCTTATTGATATCCGTCTTGTCCCGAGCAATAACACGCTGCAAACGCAGTTCTTCAGGGGCAATGACCGCTATCGTTGTATCACATATTTGATTCAAACCACTCTCGAAAAGCAAAGCACTTTCAATGATAAGCGGTGAATCGTGGAGTTGGTGAATCGATGAATCGAGTATATCTTGCTCCACGGCAGGATGTACGATAGCATTCAAAGCTTGTAATAAGTCCTCATCAGCAAACACCTTGGCTGCCACCACCGCCGTCTGATAATGTCCGTCGGCATAACACTCATCTCCTAACAAGTCCTTAACCCGTGCCTGCAAGTAAGCATCCTTTTCCAACAGACGCTTTGCCTCGGAATCCGTATCATAGACACGATACCCCATCTGCTGCAAGCCCCGTGCGATTGCACTCTTGCCACTTCCTATGCCTCCTGTAAGACCGATTATCATAATTGACGATTGACAATGCACAATGCACAATGATTAGAATTGGAAATAGATAAAGGGTTGGAGGTCAGCCGTTACAAACTGGTAGATAATCAACACAATAAGTGCCACAATAAGCGCCATCAACCACCACGGCAACAGAGCAAACGATAAGCGATAACGCTGTTTGAACTTAGCCGGAAGCCAGTGGATAATCATACCCAAAACGAACAAGATAACGACCTTATGATACTCGCACAAGAAAGGTCCGATGATGGAATTATTCCATGCACCGAAAATCTGCCCCATCATCTGCGTAGCCGTCCGCCAAGCCACTTCATTGGCAGAAGCAGGGTCCAAATTGGACGATGCACGGAAGAACAGACGCGTGAACGTAATAAACGTAAACGTCAACGCTATACAGATTACATCATCTATCCGACGGACATGCTTATTTCCTTGAATGAAACGCTCAACACCTATCTGCTCTTTCAACACATGCCAGCACTTGGCAAAAATCATTCCTATTCCATTCAGTCCGCCCCAAATAACAAAATTCCAACTGGCACCATGCCACAAACCGCCAATCAGCATCGTAGCAAAACTATTCACGTTACCTGCCAACAGTTTATTGGTCTTACGCCCAAATATGGTACGGTTACCTCCCAAAGGAATATAGACATACGATTTGAGCCAACGACTCAAGCTTTGGTGCCAACGACGCCAAAACTCCTGCGGGTTGCGCGATTTATAGGGAGAGTCAAAGTTCTTGGGCAAATAGAAACCCATCAGCAGTGCCACACCGATGGCAATATCCGTATAGCCGGAGAAATCGGCATAGACCTGCAACGAATAGGCAAAGACCGCAAACATATTCTCAAATCCGCTGAATAATAACGGATTATCAAAGACTCGGTCCACCAAATTGACGGCTATATAATCACTCAAAATAATTTTCTTCGCCAAACCGTTCATTATCCAGAACACACCCAAACCCATCTGACGATGCGTCATGTGGAAAGGCCGATAGAGTTGTTGCATAAACTCCGACGCACGCACGATAGGACCTGCCACCAATTGGGGGAAGAAACTGACATACATGCCGAAATCAAAGAAATTATGCACCGGCTTCACATGTCCGCGATAAACATCTACCGTATAAGACAGCACTTGGAAAGTGTAGAACGAAATGCCGACAGGCAACAATATCGTATCAACAATCGAGAAATGCGTTCCAAACAACGAATTGAACACATCCACGCCAAAATAGGCATATTTATAGTAGAAAAGAAAACCTAAATCAATCAAAATACTGACTACCAACCAAAATACACTTTCTGCCTTCTTCCCCTCCTTCTTCGCAGTTGTTATGGGATAAGCAGTCAAAAAAGATGTAAAGGTAACCGTCGCCAGAATAGCCAGGAAAACACCGCTGGTCTTGTAATAGAAAAACCAACTGACAAACATCAAATAGATATTGCGCAGATGCAATCGCTGATTCGCGCGTTTGCCTATTACCAAGGCATAGCCCAAATAGACAACAAACAGGAAAACCCAAAAATACAACTGAGTGAACAGCAACGGACTGTTACTATCAAATGCAAAAGTATGTTTTAACAATTCCATAACTTACTGTCCCCCTATCACTTGTTAATGAGCCAATTGGCCAACATCTCGCCTGCTTTCTCCGCTCCTTTGGGCGTGAAATGGATATAGTCACCGCCAACCCAACCTTTGTCATGCCATTGAACCATACTACCCGAACCGCCCATGGAATGATACAGGCTGAAATAACTGATTTCCTCATCAATAGCCATCTGTTTGAGCGCACGGTCCATCACAGGAATCATGCGATACGTCTGCAATCGTCCGTCCCGAAGCTCACACATATCACTGGGTCCCACCAAAAGAATACTGCTGTTCGGAGCCAGATATTTGAGGTACTGAATCTGTATGCGCATCTTTTCCACATATTGAACGACTTGCGTTTTGGTGGTGGTGTATGGCATAATATTACCGCCATACTGCAGGATAATAAGTCGCGTATTGGTCTTTTTGTAGTAATTCATCAGTTCGTCCGACGCAATGGAGGTAAACACCGCACCGGAAGAGCCTCGCATAGGTATATTATCCACCATCACACCCGAAGATTGCTCCATACTGATGCCATAGACCTCGCCTTGACCGTTCAGATGCACAATCACAGCGGTGGTACTATCTGGCACAATAAACGTATCGCCCTCACGACCTGTTGCCTTGTTGACAGAAAGGGTCAAATCTCCTTTCTTCCAGATACGGACACGGTTGAAACGACTCTCCGAATAAATTTGCTTCACACCTGCACGGAAATGCAACGTCATATCCTCACTACCCGACACCACATCATTGTCCATAATTGCTACCTGCCCCATCGGTCCGTACACACCTCCCTTGCGTCGATAGGACGAAGGACCGTACACCAAATAGCGTTTGGGACCGCCACTAACTTTTTGCGCCTGCCCTGCCATTACTAACGACTGCCACGACGTGCGCGTACCTATTGTCTGATGAAGCGGAATCAACCCCACTCCGCCGCCACCGTAACGGGTCTGCAAGGCACGGCGTACCTGCATGGATAGGCGGTCTTCCTCAATCTGCGAATCACCATAATGCACCACGCGAATCGGGGTGTCGTCCGCACTTTGCAACGCCTCGTAAAAATCCGAAAGATAAATATGCATATCGATGGAATCCTCTTCATCAGGAATAACCGTCACTGCTTCCTGTTGCGGAGGAAGTTGAGCCTTATCTACCACTTGCGAATCTGAAGTAGGCAAAGTTTTCTCACAACTATCCGGTGACGATAACTGTTGCTGTTTATCATCCACAACTGCAACCGAATCCGTCAACAGTGGCAATACACCATCCTCCCAATCCAACGAGTCCTCCACACCGACACTGTCGCAACCGACAACCTGACCTAAATAGGGGGTGCGGATGACCAAACTACCTATGGGAAAGGACTTGGGCAACACGGCACACAAGACAGCCAAAACGGCCAAGCAACAGCCGATAAAAAGAAAAATATGAATCGGTAAGATATTCTTTTTCATTTTACTTCTTCCACAAAATACGTGAGAACAATAACAATACGGTAAATATTTCCAAACGGCCAATAAGCATAACAATCGTCATCACCCACTTGCACACTTCCGGGAACATGGCATACGTTCCCGCCGGACCATATTGACCTATACTGGGACCTATATTACCCATTGCACTGACACTGGCTCCCAACGCCTCATCAAAATTGACACCCCACGCACAGAAGACCAGCGTAGCCGCTATAACAATCATGATATAGAACACCATAAATGCCATGACATTATTGGTTGTTTGTTGCGTTACGGGACGACCGTTCATTTTAACGGGAACAATAGCATTAGGATGGATACGACGTTTAAATTCGGCTACACCACTCTTGATAAAAATAGCCGTACGCACCCATTTGATACCACCTGCCGTACTACCTGAACTACCTCCCATAAACATCATAAAGAAAATAGTTACCCAAAGCAACGACGCCCATCGTGTATAGTCCGCTACGGCAAAGCCCGTACTGGTCATCGTGGCTACCGTAGTGAAGAGGGCCGTGCGGAAACTCTTCTCCAACGACGTGAAGATATTCAAGCCATTCACTTCAACTCCATTAAACGCAAACCCGCCATATAAAGTAAACCAATGACGTCCCATCAAACCAAGCGTTAACAATATAGTAACAGCCAATACGGCACTCAAAAACCATTTAGCTTCTTCATCCTGTGCAATCTTGCGGAAACGTCCGCGGAAAACCAAAATAATCGTGGCAAAGTTGATACTACTCAACAACATTGCTGCAATAATGGTATAATGAATAAGCGGATTATCGTAGTAAGCGATACTGGCATTCTTGGTCGAGAAGCCGCCCGTGGCTACCGTAGAGAGCGTATGACAAACGCTATCAAAACCGTCCATACCTTCCAGCCACAAAAGCACACCTTCCGCAATGGTAAGACCAAAATACGTCAACCAAATATGTTTGCTGGTATCTGCTATACGAGGCGATATTTTTTCATATTGGACACCGGTCACTTCCGCGGCATAAAGCTGCATACCGTTCAGTCCGAAGATGGGCAAGATGGCTATACTCAATACAATGATTCCGCAACCGCCGAGCCATTGCGTAACAGCCCTCCAAAAAAGCGCACCGTGCGTGAGGCACTCTACATCATTCAAAATAGTGGCACCCGTAGTAGTGAAACCCGACATGGTCTCAAACCACGCATCCGTAATAGTGGCTATTTGTCCGCTTAAATAATAAGGTAGCATACCAAAGAGCGAGAACACCAGCCACACACAAGCCACAATGACATATCCTTCCCTTTCTCCCATTCGTGAAGGTGCACGCCTACCGGCAATCAAGCCCAACAGTCCACAAATAAACGTAATCACTACCGACACCAGAAAAGCGCCGTCATCGGGGTCATCATACCACCAACTGACACCCATGGCTAGAGCCATAAAGAATGTCTCTATCAGCAGTAGCGCACCCATCGTACGCAAGACCATCTTTCCGTTAAAAACACGTGTCATGTTCCTGTTTACTCTTTGAAGAATTTTTCCAGTTTGCGAATCACATCGCTCTTGCACAGCACAACAACCTGGTCATTGGGGAGTATCTCCGTTTCGCCGTTTACCAATATACCCTCACCGGCACGAACGATACCGCCGATGGTAGCGCCATCCGGGAAAGCCAAGTCACGCACTTTGCACGATGTAGCCTTGCTATCTTTGGTAGCCATAAACTCCACAATTTCAGCATCGGCATTCGTCAGGTTATGGACATTCAGAACCGTAGCATTCAAAAGCATTTGATAGATGTAACTGGCCGCAATGGTCTTCTTATTCAATACGGTCCCGACATCTAGTCCCTCTGCCATAGGGATATAATCCAAGTTCTCCACATCAGCAATGGTCTTTCGTACGCCGAAACGTTTAGCCGCCAAGCAGGCAAAAATATTAGCCTCGCTACTATCTGTTACCGCAATGAAAGCGTCTGCATCCTCAATACCCTCTTCCTTCAAATTCTCCATATTGCTGCCATCTGTATTGATAATCAGCACATCGCCTAATTTTTCACTTAACCGCTCACATTGTTCCCTATCCGTCTCCAAAATCTTAACATTAAAATCTTCGGGGAAACTTTGTGCGGCTTTCTGCGCAATACGTGTACCGCCGTAGAAAATGACATTGCGTATCTCGCTTTTCACTTTTCCCGTTTGCTCGCGGAAGAACTCCATATCTTCTTCCAAACAAATGGCATACACCATATCGCCTGCTTCTATTTGGTCTGTTCCGGAAGGTATGATGGTATCTATGCCACGTTTGATTGCTACCACACGGTACTTGCCATGATCAAAGAAACCCGAATTGAACGTTTGGTTCAGAATGGGTGCATTCTCGCGAATCTTGACCACGCACAATTCCAGAGCGCCGTTGCACAAACTCAAATGGTAACGCATCCATGAGTTTTTAAGCGATTCCAAAATCTCGTTAGCAGCCAATACTTCCGGATAGATAAGGTGATGCAAACCCATGCCTTCAAAGAACTTTTTATTCTCAGGCAACATGTATTCGTAGTTATCAATCCGCGCTAATGTCTTTTTAGCACCTAACTGATTGGCAATCAAGCAAGCCGTCATATTGGCCGACTCTTGCGGTGTAACGGATATAAATAGGTCGCATCCATTAACCCCTATATCCTCCAAGTCACGAATAGAAGTCGGATTACCTACCTTCGTTATCATGTCATAGTTAGCAGCCAAATCGCCTAAGCGCTCCGGATTCTCGTCCATCAGCGAGATATCTATATTCTCGCGAGACAATAACTTGGCCAAGTGTGTTCCTACTTGCCCTGCTCCTGCAATAATGATTCGCATATACCTTGTTTATCTAATTTCAACATATGATACAATTCGGCGGGATTGCCATGCTCCACAAACTGGTCATCTATACCTAATCGTTTGACATGACACGTATATCCCTTGTCTGCAAAATATTCCAATACGGCACTACCAAGACCGCCATTCAACATACCATCCTCTACCGTTACGACCTTTTTATAATGAGTACCCACATAATCCAAAATAGTAGTATCCATCGGCTTAACCCAACGCATATTCCAGTGAGCAACACTCGTCAACTGATCTATTGCCTCGTTCACCGTATTACCGATGGCCCCTATACTCAATACAGCCACATCTTTACCGTCGCGCAGTTGGACACCTTTGCCGTACTCAACCTTAGGTACCGGCTGTTCGCCACGAGGTACACTCTTGCCTCTCGGGTAACGGATAGCGACCGGTCCTTCCATTGTTTCAGCCAATTCCATCATCTCCTCCAAATCCTCTTTAGTCATCGGAGCGGCGATCTGCATATTGGGTATAGGACGCAGATATGTCATATCCAATAAACCATGATGCGTAGCACCATCATTACCGACAATGCCGGCTCTGTCAATACAGAACACGACATGCAAATTTTGCAATGCCACGTCATGGACTATATTGTCATACGCCCGCTGCATAAAGGTTGAATAGATATTGCAATACGGCAACGCCCCCTCTTTGGCCAATCCGGCAGAGAACGTCACGGCATGCCCTTCGGCTATACCTACATCAAACACACGTTCAGGTATCTCCCGCTGCATGATACACATCGAGCATCCCGTCGGCATGGCAGGAGTTACACCTACAATCTTTTCGTTCTTGCGGGCTAATTCCAACAACTTATTACCAAATACATCTTGCCACAGAGGCATGGCATTTTCGCCACTTATTTCGTTACGAATACCTGTTTCGGGGTCGAACTTGCCGGGTGCATGCCAAATAGTCTGGTCATTCTCCGCCGGCTCATATCCCTTACCTTTCTTCGTAATGATGTGCAACACCTTAGGGCCTTGGTGATTCTTTATCTCACTCAAAATACGCACTAAATCTTCCACATTATGTCCGTCTGCCGGACCGAAATAGCGCAAGTTCAAACCTTGGAATATATTACTCGGCTGACGAGTGAGAATATTTTTCATGTTATTGCTGAAACGGCGCAAAGTATCCGTCTTGCGCTCATCCACCAAATGCATTTTGGTCAGCCACTGATAGGTCTTCCAACGCCATTTATTGTACCGTTCACTGGTCGTTATATCCACCAAATACTGCGTAAAGCCGCCTCGTATCGGGTCAATAGCCATATTATTATCATTCAAGATGATAAGCAGGTTATTCCGATCCATGGATGTGTTATTCAGTCCCTCAAATGCCAATCCGCCCGTCATGGCGCCATCACCGATTATCGCCACTACATTACGACGGATACCCTGCAATTCATCTGCAACTTCCATACCCAAAGCCGCCGAAATACTATTGCTGGCATGCCCTGCCACAAAAGCATCATATTCACTTTCTTTTGGGGTCGGGAAAGGCGCCAATCCCTTGAACTGACGGTTGGTATTGAATCGCTCGCGTCTGCCGGTTAGGATTTTATGGGCGTATGCCTGATGCCCTACGTCCCAAATAAGTTTATCATGGGGAGTATCAAACACATAATGTAAAGCCACCGTTAACTCAATGGTTCCCAACGACGAAGCCAAATGCCCGGGGTTGTGGCTCAACTCCTGAATAATGAAACTTCGCAACTCTTCACATACCCGTGGCAAAGCCTGAATAGGCAGTTTTTTCAAGTCACTCGGATACTCTATTTCAGTCAAATATTTATATGCCATACGTGCATGCGCACACCTACGCAAAATAAAATAGCGTGCAAAGATACAGCTTTTTTTTGATATATGCAAATTTTTAGGGCATATATTTGCGTATTTCATTTTTTTGTAGTACCTTTGCACTTGCAAAGGTTTTAACTTGTCGTTATGTTATTATCACTTATCAAACAAATTATCGGTTCGGTAGCCTCCGTTTCGACTACCACCCAAGAAGATATTGACATTCAATATCTGTTGACGGATTCACGTCAATTAGGCAAAGACCCGCAACATACCCTCTTCTTCGCTATTCAAACAGCCAAGAACGATGGTAGCAAGTATATTCCTGACCTGCAAGTCCAAGGTGTACAGGCGTTTGTGACCGGTGACGCAATAGCCGCTTTACAAACCCTTGCCACCTATGTACGGGAGCAGTTCTCGGGTACCGTCATCGGTATCACCGGCAGTAATGGTAAGACGGTCGTCAAAGAATGGTTGTATCAGTTACTCAAAGACGATTACACCATTATTCGTTCCCCTAAATCCTATAACAGTCAAATAGGTGTCCCATTGTCGGTTTGGCAACTTGCCGATTCACCGATTCACCGATTCACCGATTCGCCAATTAAACCTCAGTTGGCTATTTTTGAAGCAGGTATCAGCGAGCCCGGTGAGATGGGACGCTTGGAGCCGATGATTAGACCCACAATAGGCGTCATTACCTATATTGGTCCCGAACATGGAGAAAACTTCCAATCCATCGAACAAAAACGTGCCGAGAAGATGAAACTTTTTGCCCATTCATCGGTCGTTATCGAAGATGCTACGCACCAAAACGCACGAACTTGTGCAGCCGTGATGCGGCAATTGGGATATGATGAAGAGACCATCGCTTCACGTATCTTGCAACAGACTCATGAGACAGTTTTACAAATCAATCTGACAGCCCTGATAGACAACGTGCGGTATTTCCGTTCATTACTCAAACCTACTACCCAACTGACCTGCATGGTTAAGGCATTTGCGTACGGGACAGGCAGCGTGGAAGTCAGCCGTGCCTTGCAACAATCGGGATTGGTGGATTATCTGGCGGTAGCCGTGGCAGACGAAGGAGTCGAACTGCGCAAAGCAGGTATCACCTTACCCATTATTGTTATGGACCCCGAAGTGGCAGCTATGGATATCATCTTGGAGAATAACCTTGAGCCGAATGTCTATTCGTTCCAAAGTCTGGAAAACGTCATGGCAGCAGCCAAAGCCAAAGGATTGGAGAACTACCCCATTCATGTCAAGATAGATAGCGGTATGCATCGTTTGGGATTCTACCGCGAACAAATCCCCGCATTCATCGGACAAATACAGCAGCAAAACGCCGTGCGTGTCAAGAGTGTTTTCAGCCATTTAGCAGGATCCGATGAAGCACAGTTTGATGCATTCACTTTGGACCAGATACACTACTTTGACGCGTGTGCAGAGCAACTGAAAGAAGGACTTAACTACCCTATTATCAAGCATATATGCAACTCGGCAGGCATCGAGCGATTCAGTAATTATCAGTTTGATATGTGCCGTTTGGGAATCGGTTTATACGGATTCTCGTTTGCCGGAGCACAATTGCGTAATGTATGCACCTTAAAAACGACCATTTTATCGGTAAAAACGGTTGCCAAAGGTGAGACAATAGGTTACGGACGACACACCACGTTGCAAGAAGACCGGCAAATAGCGGTTATCCCTATCGGTTATGCCGACGGTTTTGACCGCCGATTCAGCAACTACGGTGGCGAAGTGCTTATCCGTGGCAAACGTTGTCCCGTAGTGGGAAATGTGTGCATGGACCAAGCGATGATAGATATAACAGGAACGGATGCGCAAGTGGGTGATTATGTAGAAATATTCGGCGATCATCTGCCTTTGCAGGAGTTGTCGGATAAACTCGGCACTATAACGTACGAGATACTGACCTCTGTCAGCCGTCGTGTAACACGTGAATATTACTACGAATGAATCTACACGTCCAACATTTAACTGTCGGTTACGGGGAGAAAGCGGTGCAACAAGACCTGACTTTCTCGATGAACAGCGGAGAAATAGTCGGTCTATTGGGTCCTAATGGAGCCGGTAAATCCACCTTATTACGTACGTTAGCGGGATTGCAAGCAGCATTAAAAGGGGCTATTTCTCCTGTATTGACCGAGAAAAATATGGCTTTGGTGCTGACCGAGAAAATCAGTTTGGATAACACGTCCATTCATGACGTAGTAGCCATGGGGCGCTACCCCTACACGTCTTTTTTGGGCAGTTTGTCCGATGAAGACGAGCAAATCATCCAACAATCTTTGGCTGCTGTGGGCTTTACCGATTCATCGGCTCACTCCTTTAACGCTCTCTCGGCCGGCGAGAAACAGCGCGTCTTGATAGCCAAAGCATTAGCCCAGCAGACCGAACTCATTCTTCTGGATGAACCGACTGCCCATCTGGACCTACCTAATCGTATCCGGGTGTTCCGTTTACTACGCGACTTGGCACACACGCAAAACAAGACAATACTCATTTCCACCCATGAGTTAGACTTGGCATTAGCCACCTGCGACCGTATTTTGCTTCTCTCCGAACAAGGATTACAAACCGGTACGGCAGAGCGGTTAAAAGCCGACAAATGCTTCGAGAAGGCATTTGGAATGGATATTTTTCACTATTTGGACTAAAAAAACTGCTTTTTTGCGCAAATAATTTGCGTATGTAAAAAAAATATTGTACTTTTGCATCGTCAATTGATTAAGGGGTATTAGCTCATCTGGCTAGAGCGCGACACTGGCAGTGTCGAGGTGAGCGGTTCGAGTCCGCTATACTCCACAAAAAAACGAGATTTCTGTTCGGAAATCTCGTTTTTCTTTTTAATTTAAATCGTATCCGTAATGTTTGAGCCGCCCCTGACTGCTTCGCCAGTCCTTATCGACTTTAACAAATAGTTGCAGGAAAACTTGTTTTTGGAAGAAGGTTTCTATGTCCTTGCGCGCCATAGTGCCGACTTTTTTGAGGGCACTACCCTGCTTGCCGATGATAATACCTTTTTGCGACTCGCGTTCCACATAGATAACTGCCGAGATACGAATTATCTGCTCTTCTTCCTTGAACTCCTCTACCTCCACCTCTACGCTGTAAGGTATTTCCTTATCGTAGTTAAGCAGGATTTTCTCGCGAATAATCTCATTAACAAAGAAGCGCGCGGGTTTGTCCGTCAGTTGGTCCTTGTCAAAGAACGGCGGACATTCAGGCAGAGCGTTGCGGATAGCGTCAAAGAGTTGGTCAATACCGAATTTCTCCTGTGCCGAGATGGGGAACACCGTGGCTTCGGGCAATTCGCGATGCCAAAAATCGACCAAACTTTCCAACGTCTCTTGGGTAGTCAAGTCAATCTTATTGATGATAAGAAAAACTTTCGTTCCGGCAGCCGCCATACGCTTGACTTTTTCAAGGAATTCGGCATTTTTGTCAGGAGTATCCTGCACGTCTGTCACGTACAGAAGGACATCGGCATCCACGAGGGCAGAGCGCGAGAACTCAAGCATCTGCTCCTGCAATTTGTAATTGGGATGCAACACGCCCGGGGTGTCCGAATAGACGATTTGAAAATCCTCTCCATTAACAATACCCATAATACGATGACGGGTCGTCTGCGCCTTGGAAGTGATGATAGACAACCGCTCGCCCACAAGGGCGTTCATAAGCGTCGATTTACCCACATTGGGATTGCCGACTATATTTACAAAACCAGAATGATGCATCATTTACGTACTTTTACGACTGCAAAGGTACGACTTTTTTTGCAAATATGCAAACTTTTTTCATAAAAAGGTATGGAAAGTGTCGAGAGAGTGTCGGCCGACCCTCGACCGAGTGTCGACTAAAAACACCTACACGAAAGAAGCATAGGCGAATTGGTCCAGTTGGGAGGCAAGCAGACCGACACGACCGGCTATGAGTTGGCGACGTTTGTAATACGTGCGCTTGGACATGTCCAAAAAGAGAATAATCTCCTGGTTATCCAAGCCTATTGCCAACAAGAGCAAGACACACAAGTCCAAATCCGTCAAGTCGGGATAAGTAAGACGCAAATGATTAGTCTGTGCAGCATAAACCTGCGAGAGTTCGGCAGCCGCTTTCTGCCACGATGAATACGCGTGCGCGCTGATGCGTTCCTTAATATGTTGCACAAGGATTTGCTGCTGTGCAGCCACTTGATGCGCTGCAACAGACGAGGCAATCTTCTCACTCTGCCACTTATGGCGCATAGAGTAAATGACCAAAGCAAAAACAGTAAAAGTCAACAAGACGCACCAGAAAAGAATGAAAATAATAAATTCGAGAGACATGATATTTTAGTTTAGAGTTTTAGATGCGTTGGGAGAGGGCGGTGTATAATTCTTGTGCGCAGAAACCCGATTTAAGCGTTATTTTATTGCCGTTAACGACCATTTTGACACTTCCCATGCCATAAATAGTCCAAAAGAACTGCACACTATCTATATCCGCAAGGGGAATCTGCAAATCCGTAGTATGGTGGATTTCATATTCATGGATATAAAGCATATTTCCCTCAATCGTATAGGTATTCTTGGCATAAATGCGCCAACCCAACAACCACATAACAAACGCAAACAGCACACTACCGATTGCCATTGTTCCTAATTTACTCAAAGCCAACGACATATCATGCGTGAAATATACCCCAAGGACTTCGAAAATATAAAAATATAATCCCATTAAAACGAATACCCACCACCCTCTTTTCGTTATTTTATTGGTCAGCACCAACCGCTGATTCATGTCAGCAGACTTGGGTTGCTGCGAACGCACGGTACGAGGACTATGTTTTTTCAACCACCACTGCCATGCAAGCAACAAAACTATCAATACTCCAAATGAAGCTAAAAGGATTATTCCTTGCGTAGTAGTAGAGTACTCCTGCATAAAACCCATCAAAACCGAGTCCAACACAGCATTCATTAAGATAACTGTTGACCATAAGGCAACCATCATTTTATACTTTTTCATAGGCAAATATCGGTTACGAACCACCGAAAAGCTTTAATGATTTGACGGTGCAAAGGTACTGCATTTTTTGTAACCTACCAAATTATGGTGTGATAAAGAACAAAAAACAACTTGTTGCAATGCGCTGAAAAACAACACATTGCAACAAGTAATAAAACGTAGTGTGATAAAGGTTTGTGCCGATAGTTACCACTCCAACAATACTTTGCCACATTGACCACTAACCATGACGTCAAAGCCCTTCTGGAAGTCGTCAAATTTGAAGCGATGCGTGATAACAGGACTCAGGTCTAAGCCACCCAAAATCATCTGCTCCATCTGATACCACGTCTCCCACATACGGCGACCCGTAATACCCTTGATCGTCAAGGCATTGAAGATAACGTCTGACCAGTTGACCTGCGTATTAGACGGCAAAATACCTAACTGAGCGATATTGGAGCCCTCGTACATGTGCGCCACCATATCATTAAAGGCAGCCGGCGCACCGGACATCTCCAAACCGACATCAAAACCGCGAATACCGAGTTGCGCCATAGCGCCCTCTATCGTCTCGCCCTTGCTGCCATCCACCGTGACGGTAGCGCCCATACGTTTGGCAATGTCCAAACGCAGCGGGTTAAGGTCGGTAACAACGATATTCTTGGCTCCTGCATAGCGGCATATACCTGCCGCCATCGTGCCAATCAATCCTGCCCCCGTGATGAGCACATCTTCACCCAACAGCGGGAAAGCAAGGGCTGTATGCGTGGCGTTGCCAAAAGGATCCATAATAGCGGCAAAATCGTCGGGTATCTCCGGACGCAGTTTGACTACGTTAGACTCGGGAATAGTGACATATTCGGCAAAGCAGCCGTCCTTGCCCATAATGCCGACCGAGATGGTATTTTCGCAAACGTGTCCCATACCACGGCGGCAGTTACGGCAATGTCCGCAGACGATATGTCCCTCGGCCGTGACGCGCTCGCCTACCTTGAAATTACGGACCCCCGGACCGACCTCTGCCACCTCGCCCACGAACTCATGACCCATCGTATAAGGCGGTGTGCAGTGGGCTTGCGCCCAGTCGTCCCACTTGTACATGTGAAGATCCGTACCACAAATAGCGGCTTTCTTCACTTTAATGAGGACATCGTTGACGCCCACTTCGGGCATGGGTACATCCTCCATCCAAATACCCCAATCCGGATAACGCTTAACTAATGCTTTCATTTCAAAACTCCTAATGCTTTGCCGACTTTGATGAAGGCGGCGATACCTTTGTCAAGTTGCTCCTGTGTATGAGCAGCAGAGAGTTGCACGCGGATACGCGCTTGTCCTTGCGGAACAACGGGATAATAGAAACCCGTTACATAAATACCTTCTTCCTGCAAAGCGGCTGCAAACTCCTGCGAGAGGCGTGCATCGTACAGCATAACGGCACAGATAGCCGACTGGGTAGGTTTGATATCAAATCCGGCTGCTTTCATCTTGGCAACGAAATAGTCGGTGTTCTTATGCAGACGGTCTTGTAACGTGTTGTCGCGCGTGAGTAATTCAAATGTCTTGAGTCCGGCAGCAGCAATCATCGGAGGTATAGAGTTGGAGAACAAGTACGGACGACTGCGTTGACGCAAAAGGTCGATAATTTCCTTCTTACCCGTTGTAAAGCCACCCACAGAACCGCCAAACGCCTTGCCCAATGTGCCTGTAAGAATTTCTATCTTGCCTCGCAAGTTATACTGCTCAGTAACACCATGACCCGTCTTGCCGACAACACCGGCAGAGTGGCTCTCGTCCACCATAACAAGGGCGTTGTATTTCTGCGCCAGTTCATAAATCTTGTCCAACGGACATACATTACCATCCATGGAGAAGACGCCATCGGTAGCGATGATACGGAAACGCTGTGCCTGTGCTGCTTGGAGTTGCTTCTCCAAATCTGCCATATCACCGTTAGCGTAGCGATAACGCACGGCCTTACACAGACGCACGCCGTCAATGATAGAGGCGTGATTGAGAGCATCAGAGATGATGGCATCTTCAGCCGTCAGCAGGGGTTCAAACAAACCGCCGTTGGCATCGAAACATGCAGCATAAAGGATAGTATCTTCCGTGCCGAAGAAGTCCGAAATAGCTTTTTCCAACATCTTGTGCGTATCCTGCGTACCGCAGATGAAACGCACCGAAGCCATACCATAACCACGTGCATCCATACGGTCTTTGGCGGCTTGAATAAGTTCCTTATTATCTGCCAAACCGAGGTAGTTATTGGCACAGAAATTGATGACATCTTTGCCTCCTTCGACCTGAATGCCGGAGGATTGCGGCGTGATAATCACACGCTCGTTTTTATACAAACCCGCCTCGCGTATTTCAGCGAGGGTGGTCTGCAAGTATTTTTGAAAATCGGAATACATAAGTTATACTTTTTACTAGTTGACTAGAAAACTAGATAACTAGAAATTATACTAATCCCTGTTCAAGCATGGCTTGTGCCACCTTCATGAAGCCGGCGATGTTGGCACCTTTGACGTAGTCAATCGTACCGTCTTTCCGCGTACCGAATTTAACGCATTGCTCGTGGATAGAAGCCATAATGGTATGCAGACGCTCGTCCACTTCCTGACCACTCCAAGAGATATGCTCTGCATTCTGTGTCATCTCCAGACCCGAAGTAGCAACGCCACCGGCATTAACTGCTTTACCCGGGGCAAAGAGGAAGCCCTTCTGCGATTGGAAATAGTGGATAGCACCGGGTTGGCAACCCATGTTACTAACCTCGCAGCAGCACCAAGTGCCGTTAGCCACCAATTCCTTGGCATCATCTTCGCTCAACTCGTTCTGGAAAGCGCAAGGCAGAGCGATGTCACACTTCTGCGACCAAGCTTTCTTGCCGGCTATGAATTGTGCTTTGCCGGGGAATTTATCCGCCATATCTTGCACTTTATTGCGGTTGGAAGCACGCATCTCCAACATGTAGTCAATCATCTCTTTATCAATACCATTCGGAATAACGCAAACGCCATCAGGACCGGAGATAGCAATTACTTTGGCACCGAGTTCAACAGCCTTGGTACAAGCACCCCAAGCCACGTTACCGAAGCCGGAGATAGCCACCGTCTTACCCTTGATATCCTTACCTGCTGTTTGGAGAACATGTTGGGTGAAGTAGAGAGCACCGAAGCCGGTTGCTTCGGGACGCAGAATAGAGCCGCCCCACGTCATACCTTTTCCGGTCAAAACGCCGGTATGATAACGCTGCGAGAGTTTCTGATACATACCGTTCAGGAAACCAATCTCACGACCACCTACACCTACATCACCGGCAGGGATATCCTGGTCGGGACCGATGCAACGCCAGAGTTCAAGCATGAAAGCCTGGCAGAAACGCATGATTTCATCGTTGGACTTGCCCACGGGATCAAAGTCCGAACCACCTTTACCACCACCCATCGGGAGTGTGGTCAGCGCATTCTTGAAGGTCTGCTCAAAGCCCAGGAACTTAAGCATAGAAGGCGTAACGGCTTTGTGGAAACGTAAACCGCCTTTGTACGGGCCGATAGCCGAGTTAAATTGTACACGGTAACCAAGGTTAGTCTGTACCTGACCTTGATCATCTACCCATGTAACACGGAACGTGTAGATACGGTCGGGTTCTACCATACGTTCAATGATACGTGCTTTCTCATACTCGGGGTGCTGATTATACACCTCTTCAATGGAGTTCAAAACTTCCTCAACGGCTTGCAGATACTCTGCCTCGCCCGGATGCTTAGCAGCCAACTGCTGCATGATCTCTTGGGTCTTCATAGTAAACAATTTGTAAATTATATAATTTGTAAGTTTGTAAGTTTTATGCTTTTGATTTGCGAATGCAAAATTACACTTTTTTTTGCAAATAAACAAGGAAAATCGTACCTTTTTCTGATGTTTCAAAACATATTCTGCCATCTGATCCCTCAACGATATTCTTGGATATGGCCAAGCCCAATCCAGTACCGGTTGATTTGGTGGTGAAATTGGGGGTAAATATCTTGGGTCGTATATCCGCAGGAATACCCGGTCCATTATCCGAAACGGACACTTCTACCTCCGCATCCAAGTCTTTGAGAATCACGATTATATCTCCATCTTCACGTCCTTCTAACGCCTGTACGGCATTTTTGAGCAAGTTGGTAAATACCTGCCCTATCTGCTCGCGGTCAGCCATAGCAAACAAGCCCGAATCCGGACCCACATAACGAATGGGTATATTAAACGGATTATTCTGCTGCAAAGCCACTGCCTGCGTCAGTTTTTCGGCTATATCCACTTCGGAAGTAACCACTTGCGGCAATTTGGCGAAAGTGGAGAACGAAGTAGCAATGCGACTGAGATTATCTATCTGCTCCACCAACATGGCGGATGCTTTGGCAAATTTCTCCGCAAAATCGGGCGAGCCGTGCATACGCTGGAGTTGCTGTACCGTCAGTTTCATCGGGGTAAGCGGGTTATTGATCTCGTGGGCAATCTGCCGTGCCATCGTGCGCCAAGCCCCTTCCCGCTCGGAGCGAATCAGACGCCGGGTGGCTGTTTCCAACTCGTCAGCCAAGTGGTTATAATGATGCACCAACTCACCTAATTCGTCTTGGTAATTATACTTGATATGGTTATCTTTTCCCAAGGCAAAGTGCTGCATCTTGTCTATCAATCGCTGGATAGGTTGCGTGATAGCACGAGCCGCAAAATGAGACAATAAAAGAGTCAGGACAAGTACCACAATGTACGGCGGCAATAGGCGTGCCATGATATTATCCACCTCGATGGCTATATCATTTTCGGAGATAAAGAAAGGCATCACGATATACCCGATGGGGACGTCCGCACCATTGTAGAACTCTGTAAACGCAGCCAAATAGCGCACCGTTCCGATTTGTTCGTACCGCACTTGTGTCTTTTGCTTGGAGAAATAGACCTCGGGGTCCATCAATCGAGTCAACAGACCATGCTCAAACAACTCCGGCGTAGAAGATGCCAATAGACGACCATTCAAGTCATAGACGTGAATATCAGCACCATACGTATAACCCAAATCACGCAAATCGACATTTAAGCCGGAAGTATTTTGACTCGTCAGATTGAGATTGAGATAATACAAACTCTTCAACGCCGCCTGCACATAATGGCATTTCTCTTGCAAGTTTTCCCGCTGCTGTTCTTCGTAGTGTTGCCGTTCAAAACGCATCAGCGAAACGATCACATACACAAAGGAGAAGAACACCAAAGCACACAAAAGAATTTGTATTTTTTGCCTCAAACGCAAGTTCCTAAAACCGTGTGCCGAGATTAACATCCAAACGGCTATGCCCAATAGCAGGACGCATAACGCCACCAATATAAAGAGGTACACGCGCACGCGTACGCGAGCCGACTGCCAGACAGATGTCGGTTGTTGCGAATCACGAATAGGTTGATACGAGAAACTGCGTTCTATCTCATCCAAACCATTGATGTGCCACTCCGTAGGAACAACAGTCATCAGATTATACCATCCGGCTTGGGTCCACCGCACTTGTGCCCGGGCATTGGCAAAGTCATACTCTACCCACTCGGAATATTTGACATCCGGCAGTTGCTTAACATTCAGCGAGCGGGAAGACCAATAGACCAACCCGTTCTGGTTGAACAAGAAATATAGAATCTTGGTATTTTGGAGCGAAATAGCCACCACCGAGTCCATATTTCCCTGCTCCAACGCTTGCACAATCTGCGCGTCACGCTGTTCAGCCTCGCTCTTTAAGAGCGCCAACTGCCTCTCTGCGGAAGGCTTACAAGCCACCAGCAAACATAGAAAAAATACTATGGAGAGAATTTTCTTCATAATTTGCTTGCAAAATTACTAAAAAAATTGTACTTTTGCAAAAAATTAGACAAAAAAATGATAAATATCTTAACTGCCCTCCTTTTGGGTTTCCTGATGATACTGGATCCCTGCACGTTATTCACGTCCGTAGCAGCCATTGGTTACATCGACCGCGAGATGCAAAACAAGCGTCGTGTACTGACTACCGGGCTAATGTTTGTGTTAGGTAAGTTGCTGACATATATACTGTTAAGTGTACCTTTTATTATGGGTGCGCAGACCGACGGTATCCGTCATTTCCTGCATGAATGGGGCGAACCGATGCTATGTATCTTCATGCTTGTTTGCGGTATCTTGTTGTTTTTCTCCGGGCACCATCACCACGAGCATGACCACGGTATGAGTAAATGGTTGCAGACGGTGGATGACAAAAGCAGTTGGTTATGGGCGTTTATGTTGGGTATTTTCTTTGCCATTGCTTTCTGCCCGCATCGACTCATCTATTTCTTCACGATGATTGAGATGGCGGTCACGATGGATGTAGCCGGCGAGTGGCTGATGCCTATTGTATTTGGGTTAGGAACAGGTCTGCCAATTATGATTTTGGCATGGATTATCTGCTATACGACCCTGTCCACACAAACGTTAACGGACAAGATGCACCGCTTTGAACATTGGTTTCGTTACGCCTGTGCCGTTCTTTTTATCGGTTACGGACTCTATTTAGGAATTCATTTGTTGGGTGAAGAACACCACCATCACGACGATGTCCACACCGAATTTTCGCTTTAAGCAGTTTACCGTTTGGCACGACAAGTGCGCCATGAAAGTCGGCACCGATGGTGTCCTTCTTGGTGCTTGGTGTACCCCAACTCCCCGATTCACCGATTCACCGATTCACCGATTCACCATCTTAGACATCGGCACCGGTAGCGGTCTCATCGCTCTTATGCTGGCGCAACGGTGTCCGGATGCACATATTGATGCCATCGACATCGACCCACAGGCGATAGAACAAGCCACGTATAATTTTGCACAATCCCCGTGGAGTAAACACCTCTCTGCTCACCTCAGTCCCCTCCAATCATGGCACCCCGATTCACCGATTCACCGATTCCCCGATTCCCCGATTAAGTACGACCTCATCGTCAGCAACCCGCCCTATTTCGTTGATTCGTTGAAGAACCCCGACAAGGGACGGGAGCAGGCCCGGCACACCGACACGCTGAGTTATGAAGATTTACTAAAACATAGCGCGCGCTTATTGAATGAGCAAGGAACATTGGCTTTGGTACTTCCTGCCTCTGCCGAAGAGCAGATTATCCGTCTTGCTTCCAATTATGGTCTCTATCCTGTGCGCCTCACTCGTGTTTATTCCAAACCCGACCGCCCCACACCTATTCGCATACTCATCGAGTTCTGCAAAGAATCACCTATTTTCCCAGAAGTCTCCCCTTTAATGGGAGATTTAGAGGGGTCTTCCCTGTGCATCTCGTCCTCCACCTCTCCCTGTAGTGCCGAGTACGCCGAAATGACAAAAGATTTCTATTTATAAATGTCCTCCGCGAGTTATAGAAAAAAAGAAGAATAAATTTGCATAAATCAAAAATTAGTTGTACCTTTGTACCCGATTTATAACTATGCTATTAGTATGTGATTAGTATGTGATTAATATG
>JAGHSG010000163.1 GCA_018066005.1 Bacteroidales bacterium
GCTCAACAATCTATCATTCGTACCGCCAATGTGATGGTTGAATATCCGTTCACCATTGATGAAGTGAAAATTCCGGAGCAGTTGTGTGCAGAACAAACTATGTCGTTTGATATTGACTTTACGTACGATGGCACGCTGCCGACTACCTATACGGTTGAGTTCATGGATCCGTACGTTAATTTCAGTCCGCGTAAACAGAAAGGTACATTAACTTCGGCACAAATACCTATTTCCGTAACAGCAAATGGGGCTTGTGTTACTCCGGGGGATTATCATATCAACATTACGTTGGAAGGAAAGAGTTGCACACAGTCTAAGGTTACTATTCCTCAGACGTTGCATGTTCTCTATCCAAGTTCGGTATTGGAATCCAACTGGGATAATGTAGTAGCGATTGTGAACGAGAAATACAATGCCGGTAATTGGGCATTCACCGCTCCGTTTGCTTGGCTGGTACAAGATAAGGACTTGGTGGATAAGACCCATCTGGTTGCTCCTGCTTCTTCTTCGCAACCCTACTTGCATTCGGATTACCTGAAGGATGGTGATTTGGTAACGGCTTATCTCATTCGTCAAGGAACCAGTCAACCGATTGCAACGTGTCCGTTTGTCTTCTACACGCAGTCGTATGGGAAGGGATATGATGTGCTATGTGTACCCACGCGTGTGCCGAAGAAATCTCCGCAATGCGCTATTATGGCTAATTGCACGGGTTCGTATGCTATCTATGACTTGCTTGGACATGCTTGGCACTCCGGCATGTTAGAGGGTGATCAGACTCTCATCTCAATGCCGCCGGTAACCGGATATTATTTGGTAGTCGTTACGACACCGGATAATCAATTGCATACGCAGAAGGTAATGGTTTATTAATACGTTTAGTAATCGGTATATGAAAAAAGCAATATTCATACTAACGATGGCGTTGTGTGCCTTACCTCTCTGCGCGCAGGAGCAGGAATGTACCCCGTTCTATCAATATAAGTCTAAAACGATATATCAGGGAGATGAACAGTGGTGGCACAAGAAACCTCTGTTTATCTACGACGAGGGTACATATGAACTGTGGGATTCGTTGTTAACCGTGGACCAATGCGATTCGGTGTATCACTTGCATCTGACAGTGTTGCCACACCCCGTTACGAGGGACACGGTAAATGCAACTATCTGCTATGGAGATAGTGTAGAGATTGCCGGTGAGTGGTTAAAAACCACTACCCATGACTCTGTCGTGTTGCCTAAAGGTAATTATATGAAGGGCGATTCGGTTATTTATCGTAATGTACAGGTGTGGGACACTGCGTTAGTGGTGTATTTTGATACGGTGCCGGAAGGAACGTCTAAGGTGTGGTATTCTGTCAAAATAGGGTATCTGCCTGCGGGGGACTATACGTTTGAGTGTGGTTATCCCTTCAAGACGGTTCATGGCTGCGATTCGTTGGAAGTGCTGAAAATACACATTATCCCGACCACGTATATTGATACGGCGGTTTCGATGTGTCAAGGCGAAACATTTACTTTTGATAATGTTACCTATACAAAAGAGGGTTTCTATACCTATAAACACCACCATCAAAAGGCAGGTGATACGATTGTAACGGTTTCTATCAAGGTGAATCCTACGTATGATATCAAGATGCGCCATACTATGGCGTATGGGGATTCGGTAGCATGGCAAGGAGGGTTCATTACACGTGATCCGGGTACGTATGTCTTGTGCGATACGTCGGTTTCTCTGTTTGGCTGTGACTCTTTGACAACGCTTATGTTGACGGTGGATAAGGCAACTCAGGAGATTATTTGGGACCCGACACCCTTGATGGTTCCCATGATGGATAGTGTGGTGCTGGATGCGGTAGCAACCAGTGGCTTGCCTGTTACGTATTTTGCGATGTCTCCGGATTATGCTTATATCGTGGAAGACACGCTGATTGGAGTGCAACGAGGCATGGCAATGGTTGAAGCTTCGCAGGAGGGGAATGAGTATTATTATCCGGCAACCTCTGTCCGTTACATGTTTACGGTTGTAGAGGGTAGGGCAGGCTTGTCGGGCCTATTGGCTCCGGAGGCTCCTATTCAGAAGATAATACATCGGGGGCACCTATATAT
>JAGHSG010000098.1 GCA_018066005.1 Bacteroidales bacterium
GTTTATGATGCCTGCTTGGGCAATGATTCCTTTTGGAATTATGCTTCTCGCGATTGCTATTGGTCCCATTATCGCTCCTGAGAAATGGGAAAGCAATCTGAACAAACTCATCGTATCTGCCATTCTGGGTGTTCCCGTTGCAGTCTATATGATTTGCGTGGGACTCGGCAAAGAATTGACAGACACGATTTTCTTTGACTACGTGCCATTTATTATTTTGTTGTTGGCACTGTTCGTTATTACCGGCGGTATTCACCTCAGCGGTGACATTAAGGCCAAACCTATTGTGAACACTTTGTTCTTGGCAATTGGTTTTGTGTTGGCTTCGCTGATGGGCACAACGGGTGCTGCCATGTTGCTCATCCGTCCCGTCTTGGCTACGAATGCACAACGTAAGTACAAAGTTCACACGGTGCTTTTCTTCATTGCATTGGTGGCTAACTGCGGTGGTTTGATGACGCCTCTGGGAGATCCCCCATTGTTTATGCTGTTCCTGCGTGGCGCTTCCTTCACATGGTTTGCTTCCATGTGGTTGCCTTGGCTCTTTACGGGTGTTGTTCTGCTGCTGATTTATTTCTTGGCAGACACCTATTATTATAAGAAAGAGGAGTGGACGGCTCATTCGGCTGACGCGCGTGAAGCCAAATCACTCTGCCTGACCGGTAAAATCAACTTCTTGTGGCTGGCAGGTATCGTGGCTTCCGTGGCTTTCGTTAATGCCGGTTTTATCCCTGCTATGGGTGAGGAGGATGCTCCGCTGTATATCAAATACTTGCGCGAAATAGCCATGCTTATCTTCATGGTACTGTCGTTGGTAACTACTTCCAAGAAAGTGCGTTACGAGGATAATAAATACACGTGGGCTCCTATTTTGGAAGTTGCTGCGTTGTTTATCGGTATCTTCACCACGATGGCTCCTGCGCTTATCTTCCTGAAAGAGAATGCCGGTTCGTTAGGTTTCGACCAAGTATGGCAGTTCTATTATAGCACGGGTCTGTTAAGTTCGTTCCTGGATAACACGCCTACTGCCGTTGCTTTCCACTCGATGGCTTGCGGTCTGCCTTGTGCTGTTGAGGCTGCTGCTGCCGGTGTAGTGGATGGTATGTTTGAGGGAACGATGTTTGTTGCAGGTATTCCCGAACTGCTGTTGAAGGCTATCTGTATCGGTGCCGTCTTCTTTGGTAGTATGACTTATATCGGCAACGGACCTAACTTCATGGTGAAAGCCATAGCAGAGGAGAACAAGATTGATATGCCGTCTTTCTTTGGCTACATGATTAAGTTCTCGTTAATCGTGCTGCTGCCCGTTTATATCCTTGTTCAACTGATATTCTTATAAATGACTGTTATTGATAACATCATCGCGTGGTACTCGGCGCATATGAATTATGCGTCGATTACTGCGTTGATGACGATTGAATCGTCTTTTATCCCTTTCCCGAGTGAGGTCGTTATCCCGCCTGCTGCTTTTGTGGCAGGGCAACCGGATAGTGTGCTGTGCGTGACGGGCAGTTACCCGCTGGATATAGCGCTGATTGTGCTGTTTGGCACTATGGGTGCCATGTTGGGCGCACTTATCAACTATTACTTGTCGGTGTGGTTAGGACGACCTATCATTTATAAGTTTGCAGACTCCAAGTTAGGCCATTTGTGCCTCTTGTCGGGGGATAAGATTCAGCAGGCGGAGAGTTATTTCCGCGACCACGGTAATATGTCCACGTTTATTGGACGTTTTATCCCGGGTATCCGTCAACTGATTTCTATACCTGCCGGCTTGGCACGTATGAAAATGGGACCGTTCTTGCTCTACACGTTCCTCGGCGCTTTTATTTGGAACGCTGTCCTGGCGTTGTTAGGTTACCTGGCAGCAGGACAGATGAACTTGATAAAAGAATACAGCCACGAATTGTCCGTAGGCATACTTATCCTGTTGGGAGTGGTTATTCTCTATTTTGTAATAAAAAAGGTTGCTACGAAAAAGTAGCAACCTTTTTTTGTTATCTGCGTGTTCGCATCCAACTGGCGAAGCCGTGACGCTGCGGAGCAGGCTCTTCTTTCGGAGCCGCCGGCTCGTCGTCAAACGTAATGACGAACTCGTCGTTATCGTCTTTCTTGGGGGCAGGTGCCGGAGCAGGTTCCTCTGCGGGAGTTTCTTCGCCCTTATCGCCTTCTTCTTGGGCTTCTTCGGGAGCAGGTGCATCTACCTTTAACTCAATCTCCTGTGTCACCTCGTCCTCTTTCTTCTGCGATGGAGTAGGCAGGTCGTCGTAATTGGCTTTGATGGCCTCTTCCACGGTGGGTTGACTGCTTTCCTCTTTCAGCGAAGGGATGTCGCTCACTTCGTAACCGGTAGCAATAAGCGTCACACGCAGTTCTTCGCCTAAGGACTCGTCAATAGAAACACCCCACTGCACTTCCACCTCTTCGCCTACTTCCCGCACGAACTCATATATTTGGTCGGTTTCTTGGTTCTGCAAGGCATATTCGGTGGAGCAGTAGAACTGCAACATGACACGTTTGGCACCGTGTACATCGCTGGTGTTGACAAGTGGTGAGTGGAGGGCATTATTGATAGCGTCCGTTACACGGCGGTCGCCTCCTGCCTGTCCGACATTCATAATAGCCACTTTACCGTCTTTGAGGGTGTTATAAACATCGGCAAAGTCGGTGTTGATATAACCCGGAATAGTGATTATTTCGGCAATTGACTTGGCTGCATTGCCTACCACGTCATCCGACTTGGTAAAAGCGTTCAGCAAGTTCAGGTCGGGATATATCTGTTTCAACTTCTCGTTGTTGATAACCAAAATAGCATCCACATGCTCTGCCAAGGTGGCCACACCGGTCATGGCTTTGCGAATCTTGGGTTTACCTTCAAAAGCAAAAGGAATGGTAACGATACCGACGGTCAGAATACCCATCTCTTGTGCCACTTCGGCAACAATAGACGATGCACCCGTACCTGTACCTCCACCCATACCGGCAGCGAGGAACAGCATTTGTGTGCCGTCATCCAGCGCTTCCTTGATGCGGTCTCTGTTCTCCTCGGCGTATTTGCGTGCTTTGTCGGGGTTACCTCCTGCACCCAAGCCGGGACCTAATTGCAACTTGGCGGGAACAGAACTGCGGCCAAGGGCTTGTTTATCGGTGTTGCAAACCAAGAAAGTGACACCTGTTATACCATGTTGGTACATGTGTGTCACGGCGTTGCAGCCACCGCCTCCTACACCCATCACTTTGATGATGGAATCTTCTTTCAAATCCAATTCAATGGGGAGTAAATCGTCGTTCATATCGTGTGTATTATTGTTCGGTGAAAAATTCAAAAACTTTTTGTTCCAATTGGTCCACGCGTCGTATCTTGGGCGGGGCAATCAGTTTACCCGGGTGAGCGTCACGGTAGTCGCTTCCTAATATGAGTGCGCCTACCAAACTGGCATAAGCGGGTGAGCAATACTCGTCCGGTGTCTTGCGGTCCAATAAACCTGCGTGACTGCCGTAGAGCACCTTGATGGAGGTCTTGTCGCTCAAATAGTCTGCCATACCTGCCAACATACTGGCGCCGCCCGTTATGTATAGGCAACGGATACGTGTGCTGTATTCATTCAGCATATTCATCAGCGGGTCAAGCATCGTATCCAATACCGGTTTGAGTATCTCCGCCACTTCCGTACTGGTTGTCTTCCACGTATCGCCGTTGGCTAACGGGACCTGCATAGTGAAGTTTTTCTCCACATATTCCGGTGCTGCCGTACCGAATTGCACTTTCATCCGCTCTGCTTTTTCCGGAGATAAGTTATGGTCCATAAGGGCTTGGGTCAACTTGTTTCCGCCTTCTGCAAGAACTTTCATAGTGATGTATTGCGTACCTTTGTATATAGACAGGGTTGTCGTCTCGGCTCCCATATCCAACACGGCGCAACCGTCATTCAGTACCGAGGAGTCTTCAAAAGCAAAAGCGGATAACAAAGCATCGGGGCGGATAAAAGTCTGCTCGATAGATTTGCTGGCGCGGTCAAAGCCGGCTTCTACTTTATCTTTCAACTCCCGTTTGCCGACAAAGGCTATATAATGTGCTTCCAACAGGATGGCACGCTGATTGGATGTCGGTATATCTTCCTGCTCCTGGCCATCTACCACAAAGTATGCCGGGATAAGGTCCAGCACAGCGACGCCCGGGTAACGGTCTTCTATCTTTTTTCGGCACTCGTCTTCCATGCTGTCCAGTACCGAATTGGTTATGTCGTGTTTGCGAATAAAATCGCGCTTGCTCTGCACGGGTACCACCTGCATACTGGCGCCGCCCAATAAGACAAACGCTGCCGGTAATTCCTCCACATTGATACGGTTGGCGAGCAGTTTGAGCACAGAGTTAATCATGTATCCGGCATCCGATGTCTGTACGACGATACCTCTATCCACACACCTATGCCGGCGACTCTCCTCATAACCCAATACATGCAGCATATCCGTACCGACTTTCTCCGCAGCCATGGCACGAACCGAGTTACTCCCCAATTCGATGGCTACCAGCGGTAGAGTCTCTGCTAATTGTTTTTTTATTCTTTTAGGCATATTTATTATATTCCTTTTATTCCAATTACTTGTTTTTTGAAGCGCACATCCATGCATTGGTACAGACTATCCACGTCTAATCCTCTGCTTCCTTGATACCAATGACGCAATTTGTTTAATTTGGTCGTGTATTCGGACCAGTCTCCCAACAGAATATTTGCCCGGCCACTCCGCTGAATAAGGCGCACTTGTTGATTTTTGTCCACTTCTATGCGAGCGATATATTTATTCCAATAGGGGTCATCTTTGAGCCATTCTGTTATATCACTTGCTTCGTGTTTGGCTGTTCGCTCACCTATGTTACCTGTAACGGTCAACGCATCTGTCTGCATACCTGCTCGCAAAGGCATGCGTTTGCGGTCGGTGTCAATCAGATAGGTATCTCCGGAAACGGAGGCAACACGTATCAGCGGAACACGTTGTGTAACGGCTATGATTACGCGACCGTTCTGGGTCTTGTGACATTCACACGTACGAATCATATCATGCTTCCTGACGGCGTTCTCAATGTCTTGACTGACTATCATATCCATATCCTGACCCATAGGGTAGAGGTGTTGGCGCTGCAATAAGCCTGCCAACTCGTTTCCGCTGACGAACTGGCGCTCGGCACCGTCCAAGATACGCAGGGTCACATCGTTGCAAGTGGGGGGCGGCACAAGTCTATGTGCCATAATAACCCCTGCTACCCAATAAGCTATGACCACCAGCGCACAGGTTGCTATGATAATATGTTTCCAAATATTTTTCAATATCTCTACTCTCTACTCTCTACTCTCTACTCTCTACTCTTTAATCTCTACTCTTTAATCTCTACTCTCTACTCTCTAATCGCTCCGCAATCTGCGGAACGATTCTATCTATATCCCCTGCTCCCAAACTCAATACAGCCACCGGACCTTCTATTTCCTGTACGCGTTTGGCGATATATTCCACGAGGTCTTTTTTCTCTATTACTTGTCCGCCAAGCATCTCGCTTGTGACGCCGGGTATGGGCAGTTCGCGGGCGGGGTAGATAGGTAGCAAGATTAACTCGTCCGCATGTCCCAATACGCGTTTGAAGTCGGTGGCAAAGTCGCGTGTCCGGGTGTATAGGTGCGGTTGAAAGACCACGATGAAGTGATGTTTGGGATATATCTTGCGAATAGATTGGATGGACGCGTTCAGTTCGGTGGGGTGGTGGGCGTAGTCATCTACATACACCACTTTATCTGTCTTGACGTGTATATTGAATCGGCGATAGACGCCTGCAAAACTCTCTACGCCTTGCCGGCACTCGTCTGCCGTGGCACCGTTCAGCCATGCTATTGCCATAGCGGCAACGCTGTTCTCTATGTTCACCCATACAGGAACGCCTAAACGGATTTGCGGGATGCGAATATCCGGACCGACAAAGTCAAAGTATATCTCGCCATCTTGTACCGTGATACGATCGGCATAGAAATCGGCTTGCTCTGTGGCAGAGTAGGTATATAGGGTGGGGTTCTCCGATTCACCGATTTTAACTGCTCCAGTTCTAAACTGGCGATTCACCGATTCCCCTTTCTTTATTACAATCGCTTCTTGCACCAATCCGGCGTATATATCAAAGCCTTTTTGGTATTCTTCTGCCGTGCCGTATATATCCAAGTGGTCGGGGTCGATGCTCGTGATAACGGACATATAGGGATGCAGGTGGTGAAAACTGCGGTCGTATTCGTCGGCTTCCACAACAACGAAGGGGCTGTTTGTGTTGACGAGTAAGTTGCTACGATAGTTATTGCTTATACCGCCTAAAAAAGCATTTGTGCCCAAGTGGCTGCCTGCCATGATGTGTGCCAGTATGGTACTTGTTGTTGTCTTTCCGTGCGTTCCTGCCACACAGAGGGCTTTCTTCTGACGGGTAACCAGTCCTAACACTTCCGAGCGTTTAAGAATGGTGTAGTTATGTTCGCGCAGATAAGTATATATCTCTTGGTCTTCCGGAACGGCAGGTGTCCGCACCACGAGTG
>JAGHSG010000111.1 GCA_018066005.1 Bacteroidales bacterium
TGATGCCGAAGGCAAAGAAGTACTGGCTATTGCCGAGAAAGAAGATTTTAACTTTGCCGAAGTGGACTGTTTGGGCAAGATGATGGAGAAAGATTATCTGCCGTATCACGTGCAGAAAGTGCTGGACTTGCAACTGGTCAATAAATCGGCTATCGAGAAGAAGAACTTTACCGTGGCTATTGACTGCGTCAATTCGGTAGGCGGTTTGGCTATCCCGGCTATCCTGAACGCGTTAGGCGTCAAGAATATCATTAAGTTGAACTGCGAGCCGACCGGTCAATTTGCCCACAACCCCGAGCCGCTGCCTCAGCACTTGACGGAGATAAGCGACTTGCTCAAATCGGGTAAAGCCGACGTGGGCTTTGTGGTGGACCCCGACGTGGACCGCTTGGCTATTATCTGCGAGAACGGCGATATGTTCGGCGAAGAATATACGTTGGTCAGCGTGGCTGATTATATCTTGGGTCACACGCCCGGCAACACCTGTTCCAATATGTCCTCTACCCGCGCTTTGAGTGATGTCACCAGGCAGCACGGCGGTGTCTATACGGCTTCCGCCGTAGGCGAAGTGAATGTAGTTACCGAGATGAAAGCCAATAAAGCCGTTATCGGTGGCGAAGGTAATGGCGGCGTTATCAATCCCGCTGCCCACTATGGCCGTGACGCGCTGGTAGGTATAGCCCTTTTCCTCAGTTCGTTGTGCGAGAAGAATATGAAAGTGAGCGAACTGCGCAAGACGTTCCCCAATTATTGCATCTCCAAGAACCGTATCGACCTGACGCCGACAACCGATGTAGATGCTATTTTGGCTGCTGTTAAGGATGCGTACAAGAACGAGCGTATCAACGATAAAGACGGTGTTAAGATAGACTTTGCCGAAGGTTGGGTACACTTGCGTAAGAGTAATACGGAGCCCATTATTCGTGTTTATAGCGAAGCGGAGAATATGGACAAAGCCAACGAGTTGGCGCAACGGATTATTGATAAAGTAAATGAACATCCTAATTGTTAACGATGATGGTTGGGGAGCCAAAGGTCTGATGACTTTGCTGCCGCATATCTTGCCCTTGGGTAAGGTAACGGTCGTCGTGCCGGATGGTCCTCGTAGCGGAATGAGCAATGCCGTTACGGCGACTCACCCCATCTCGCTACACAAGGTGGAACAGGAAGGTTTTGACTTATATCTGACCAACGGCACCCCCAGCGATTGTGTCAAGTTGGCCATCAATGTGCTGTTTAAGGGTGATGCCCAAGCCATCGACCTGGTGGTTAGCGGTATCAACCTCGGCTCTAATGCGTCTATCAACCTGATTTATTCGGGTACGATGGGAGCGTGCTTCGTGGCTGCTGAACATAATATACCGGCTATCGGTTTCTCCATAGATGATATGTCCGACAATCCCGATTTCTCGTATATGGAACCCTATTTAGGTCAACTGATTGAGCACCTTATGGACGAAGGGTTGCAGCATAAATGCTACAATATCAATGCTCCGAAGGGAGCGATTCAGGGTATTCGTTGGACGCGTCAGAGTAAATCGCATTGGACGGACGAGATGGCGCCGGTTCGTATGGGAAACGGCGAGACGGCATATAAATTGGCGGGATATATGGTGAATGATGAACCCGAAGCCACGGACACGGACCTGTGGGCGTTGGAGCACGGGTATATATCCATCCAGCCTTGCAAAGTAGATATGACCGATTATGGAGCGCTTTGATAGATATTGGATAGGTATTGTGTTGGGACTCATCCTGCCGTTGGCATTTATTCTCATCTATTTGGACCATTTCAATTTATGGTTTTTGTTGGATGTGGGCGATGCTGCTTATGCCACTTTTTCCAAACTGTGTATGTTGAGCGTGTTCCCCAATTTGGCACTTATCTTTGTCTTCTATACGACTAATACTTGGAATTTAAGCAAGGGTGTCCTGATTGGCGCCTTTCCCTATATGATTGC
>JAGHSG010000094.1 GCA_018066005.1 Bacteroidales bacterium
GTCTTAACGGGGTTGAAGGTCGAGATAGGCACTTCCACGAACAACGTGTTCCAGCGGCTCATAGCACCATTCCACAAGCCGGGCAGTTCAAGTGCCAACAGTTCCTTGCCATCCTTGCTCTTATGCGAGATGAAACCGGTCTGCGGGTCCACAAAGTCCGGCAGGTTGTAGTTATTGCCGTTCTCGTCCCGAAGGGCACAAACCAAATCCACGGGGTTGAAGTGGGTAGCCTTGGCCATAAGCGACTTATCGGCTATCTGACTGGATTCCAATATCTGACGCGATATAGAGCCGTCCGCTTCGCGTACCAAGAAAGGTCCTCCGCCGGGTTCACCTGTGTTCTTAACCACTCCGCACACGCGGATAGGACGACGCCAGCGGGCTTTTTCTTCCTCCGGCACAGACGGGTCACGCAAGATAGCAAAGACACGTTTCTGTTCCTCTACGAGAACGCCTGCCAATACCTGTTTGAACAGCACCGTATCTTTCTTACGGCGGTCGGGAACGACGTTATCAATATTCTTGACAAAGACGATATCAGCGTCTTGTTTATTCAAGTTTTCAATCAAAGCGCCATGTCCTCCCGGGCGGAACAACAGCGAGCCGTCTGTCTGACGGAAAGGTGTGCCGTCGGGGTTAGCAGCCAACGTATCGGTAGAAGGCATCTGCTCGGAGAAAGTAACTTCGTAGCGGACGTTATATTTCTTCTCCAACGCACCTATATGCTCCGCTATATGATGGCGGAACAGAGGCAGATGTTCGTGAGACACCGTAAAATGCAAGCGGACTATACCGTTTGATGCGGCGTATAGAGCACCCTCCACCAGATGCTCCAACGCGGGTGTGCGTGCGCCATCGCGATAGGAGTGGAATAAGAGCAGACCCTTAGGCAGTCCGCCGTAATTCATCTCTTTTAACAGATAACGAACAGCATCCTGTCCCTGCTTGTCTGCCAGTTGGGAACCAAAAGCAAACTTATCTTTGTTGGTCAGGAATTCGCAAATAAAAGGTGTCTCCACCCCATCCTCCAAATAGGTAAACAGGTCTTTGAACATACGCGAAGCGGCTCCGCTGGCAGGCACGAATTTGAGCACGGAGTGCCCCTCTGCCAAATAATCTTGCCACACTTGTACATAATGTTCCCGCTCTGCCACAGACGGACGCAAAATACCGTCTTTGGTACTGGCAGGAGCCACAATATCCAATGCAGGGAAACCATTTTTGAACGCTTGTAATTGTTGTTCAGCAACTTCGACAGATATATGTCGCTTGTCCAATTGTTGGAGATCAGAAGGTGTAAACATAATTTAAAGATCAGAAATTTGTGCAAAAGTACAAAAAAAAACGCATATCTGCAAAACTATTTGCATTTTTTGTGCAAAAAATTTGTGTATTCCAAAAATTTGTTGTACTTTTGCACCCGCTTTCGAAAAGAAAGCAGATTCAGACAAGAATCCAACAACCCCTTAACGGGCCCCCGCGAGACTCGTCGAGTGGGGAGAGGAGGAGTAACTGAGCGAACCAATTTGCACCGCAAATTCATTTGAGCGAGGTTAACTCCGACGAAGGAAGGGTGGGTGAGTGGCTGAAACCAACAGTTTGCTAAACTGTCGTACGGGTAACTGTACCGGGGGTTCGAATCCCCCCTCTTCCGCAAAGCGGATTCGGGGTCAAACCGAATGATAGCGGAAACAAGAACGGAAGTCCAATCGGGCTTCCGTTCTTTGTACACAATGATGGGATGTAGGAACTTGTTCGTAACAGACCATCAGTGAGGGCAAAAAGGGAGACACATCGTGTCGTTATGTTTCTGCTATCATTGGTTACACAGAATACGTTTGAGCACGGAACCATCGGAGATATTGGGCATTCGGGGGAATTGCCATAGGCAAGGCGGCGTCCGAATCCCCCCTAAACATAAGCGACGTGAGAATCCCCCCACGAATCCCCCCTAAACATAAGCGGCGTCCGAATCCCCTTTATTCTTTTCTTTTGGGAGGTTTATTCATGATGGTGTCTATAATCATCATGAGGGCGCCATCGCCACAGACATTAACTCCCGTACCGATGCCATCCAATGCGATGGAAAGGGTAATCATAATGGCTATCATCTCGGACGAGAAGCCGAGCATGACTTCAATCATACCTACTGCCGCCATAATAACACCTCCCGGCACACCCGGAGCCGCCAACACGGTGATGGAGAAGAGTAAGATAAATCCTATCATCTGAACCGTTGTATAAGGTGTTTGGTACATGACCATAGTCGCCACCGCTAATGCCAACGTTCTGACTGCCGCTCCGCTGAGGTGTATATTGGCGCACAAAGGGATGACAAAATTAACCACATTAGGAGATGCTCCCATCTTGTTGGCACAACGCAAAGTAATAGGTAAAGTAGCAGCCGACGAAGACGAAGCCATAGCAGTCATCAGAGCGGGGAACATCTTGGCTAATAGTCGGAATGGATTTTTATGACTCACCCACCCTGCTATCAGATACTGAGCGAGCAGCACAAAAATAAACAACGCCAGCATAATACCAATCACTCCCAAATACACCTGCGCAATCATCTTCATTTCACCGGCAGCGGTCATCTTGAGGAACTCCCCAAAGATATAAATCGGGAGCAAAGGCAGGACCAGTTTTTCAATTGTAGCCATCACGACATATTTGAGTTCAGCCACGCCGCCTTTCAATATCGGCATATCCCATTTGAGCATTGTTAAGCCCAATAAGAAACTCAGCAGCAGCGCCGACATCGTGTCCATGATGGGAGGGAAGGAGAACTTGAAATACGGGTCCGATGCCGAAGCCGGTAACGCACCTTCTGCTTGCTCTGCCCCCGGATGGTAAGTGATGATGTTCGGGAAAATCAAATCACTGACTCCATAGGTAAACAGAGCCGCCAAGATGGTAGATAAATAGGCGAAGATAATAGTCCATAGCAACATCTTACCCGCTCCTGAACCGGTAGATGCGATGGCATCAGTTACCAATGCCAAGATAAGCAGGGGGACGATGAACGACAAGATAGAGGAGAACACGGCATTAAACGTCGTGAATATCCGCACGAACTCTATCGGTGCGAACTGCCCGATGCCTATTCCGAG
>JAGHSG010000173.1 GCA_018066005.1 Bacteroidales bacterium
GGCAAAGCCCATTCTATTGGCATCGCGTTCATTTAGGCGATTTGTCGCCGTTCTATTAGCCGTAGGCGTTCTATTAGGCACGATAGTGCCGTTCATTTAGGGATTTGCCCGTTCTATTCGCCATCGCCGTTGTGTTTCTCGACGTGGCGAGAGCCGATAGTGTATATCAGCCGTAGGATTTCCAGTAAGAAGGTCCATAGACCCTGTCTTTGTTCGTTGTTCATACGTTTAATGGTTAATCGGTTAATCGGTTTTATCACAACTGGCTGCATTTGTGTGTTTCGTCCTAATAGGCATTCCGCTTCCGCTACTTGCCGGTAGGGCTCTCCACACGTATGCCGCCAACACGAAGATACGGAGTTCACAAAGCATATTTTTCGTGTTCTTTGTCTCCTTGTGGGTTGTGTGTAGTAGTTGTGTCCGACCCGACGACGTGTCGTCTTTTGTCGGCAACAACTACCGCACAACCTCGTGATTCAAAAGGATTAGCGTCAGTGCTTCGCTCCGTTAAGGGGGCTACGCCACCGTTATAACGCTTCTTAACGTCGCTCGCGAAATAGAGTGACTCACTCGGCTGCTGCGCTGACCTCCAGCCGGATATCCTCGCGGGAGTGGTCGATGCTCAGCAGGAGTTTGGTAATCATGTCCTCCACCTTGCGGCTATCGGTCAGACGGGTACCGGCGGCATGACCGACCAGCACACACCCTGCACTGTCCGAAGACTGATTACCCGCATGGATGCGGATGCCACTACGCCCGGGTACGTGTTCAAGGGTATCGCACAAGAGTTGGTTGCCAAAGATATGGTCAATAACCCATAGTTGACCCATGACACCGGTATGGGATGTTTTTTTACGGATAAGATGGAGAAGCATTTAGCGTGGAGAGATTAGAGATTAAAGATTAGAGATTAAAAATTTTACACATATTTTACACAAATTTTACACAAATTTTTTCCGGTGCTACGGGGGTGCTACGGGCTTTGACTCGGGTGAGGCAGGTGGGTGCCTGCCTTGATACTTGAGTGCGAAAGCGCGCCGCATAGCTTGTTGACGAGGGGTGGTTCGTCGCGGTTTACGTTGGATAATACACTGTCCATTGAGTGTACGGGTGTAGAAACGGTCGCTCTTACGGATTTGTCCGTGTAAAGAAGCGAAAGGATAAATAGGAGTTGCTTTCATAAGGGTGAATCGGTGACCAGTTTAGAACTGGAGCAGTTAAAATTGGTGAATCGGTGAATCGGTGAATCGGTGTAGGTGGCGGGTGCGGCGGGTGCGGCAGGTAGTTGTCTATATATCCCCACGCGCGTATATGTGTTTTAGAATGTACTAGCCGCACCCGCCGCAGAGAATAATTCATGTATTTCTTGATATTGCTTATCTGTCAGATTTTCAGTGACTTTCACGACATATCCTCTTTTTCCGCTATGTAACTTGCGCGGCGGGTACCCCTTCCGCTTCAGCAGTTCGGAAGCGTGTTGCCGAGCAAATTGCTCAAACAACTCATCGGTAAATGTTAACATAATGCTGTAGGTTTTTAGTTTCTCTACCTACAGCGCAAAAAAAAACCGCCACTCCCGTGTTAGGAAGTGGCGGTTAAAAAGGTGAATCAATAGTTACTGTATTGATTACTTGGTAAACAGAAGTTTAAAATTTCGGCATCGCACCGGCTTGGGTGCAAACAAAAGCACTTATTTCGACGGCTTTCTGATGCGCTTCCTGATACGATTTGCCCAATAGAACACATGCGACAAAAGCAGCCGTGAAGGAGTCACCGGCTCCCACTGTATCTACCACATGAACCTTGGGAGTAGGCAAGTAGGACTCTTCGTCTCGGGTGAACACATACGAACCTATGGCACCGCAAGTCAGAATAAACCAATCCAATTGATACCGTTGCATCAGTTCCTTGCAAACGCGGCGTGTCTTATCCGCATCTTGTGCGATTAGCGAATCTTTGCAGGTCTTTTCACCGAGCAGCAAAGCGGCAATAATGTCCAACTCTTCATCGTTTATTTCTAACACATTGCACCGTTGGAGAGACTGTTCTATGACCTCTTTGGAGTACCATGTCTGGCGCAGATTGATGTCGAATACCCGCAAGGCATCTGCCGGCATTGCATCCAGAAAAGCCTGAATAGTTTGTCGGCTGACATCGTTTCGTTGTGCCAATGACCCAAAGCATACTGCATGGGTTTTTTGTGCAAGGGCTTTCATCTCGTCGGTAAACGGAATATTATCCCAAGCCACACCCGCACAAATCTCGTATTGCGGAATACCCTTGTCGTCAAGGGTAACTTTAACCGTTCCGGTAGGTTGACTAACCTTGGGGAGTATATAATGCAGACCTACCTTGTCAAAGGTATCCGTAATCTCTTTACCTAATTCATCGTCTCCGATAGCCGAGAGCGCGTATCCGTTCAGTCCGAATTGGGACACATGGTAAGCGAAGTTTGCGGGCGCGCCTCCCAATTTACGTCCTGTGGGAAGGCAATCAAATAACGCCTCTCCCAATCC
>JAGHSG010000096.1 GCA_018066005.1 Bacteroidales bacterium
ACCTATTAAACAAATAAATCTTTAACTTCTAAAACTAAATTAACATGGTACAAAATCAAAAAGGCTACGAAAGTTGGTATGAATCTTTCGAAGGCAAACAAGAAGGTAAATTCATGACCTGGTATCACTCGTACAAAGGAAAGAATGTGGTAAACGTTGTATATTCCTTGGGTGCATCTGTCGTTATTATTGGTGCGTTGTTCAAAATTATGCACTTCCCCGGTGCAGGTCCTGTGCTGATGACCGGTATGATCACAGAGGCATTCTTGTTTATGATTGGTGTATTGGAAGCACCTCACGAGGAATTCCACTGGGGTAACGTATTCCCCGAGCTGATTGAATATGGTTCTCCCGACGAGCGCGTAGCACGTTCAAAGGCTCAATTAGGTTTGGCTACCGCCCCCGCTATGGGTGGTGCTGCAACTGCCCCCAAAGCAGGTGTTTCTCCGTTGAGTGATAAAGAATTGGAAGCACTTAAAGGCTCTTTGAATGATCTTGCTAAAACAGCCGGTCAACTGAGCGAACTGGGTAAAGTAGCTACCGCAGGCAATAAATTAGGTGAGAACATGGAAGCTGCTAGCGAAGCCGCTGCCAAATATGCTGCTAGTGCCAATGTATTGGGTGACAAAGCTGCTGTCCTGGGCGAAGCTTATACTTCTATCGCAGCTGACATGCAAACTGCTGCCGCTAACACCAAAGATTATAGCCAAGCCGTAACCACTATGGGTCAAAAACTCGGTTCTCTGAATTCTGTATATGAACTGCAATTGAATGCTATCAACGATGCCAACACGAAAGTGCAAGCCGTAGCTGCTAACTTTGATAAATTGCAAGCCGCTACCGCAGAATCCTTGAAGAGCCAAGAGATGTGCAGCGCTGCTCAACAGAAACTGGCTCAACAAGTGGCTGACTTGAATAAGATTTATGGCAATATGCTGAATGCATTGGCTTAATGCCTATCAGTTAAAACAAACTTTCAACTATCAACTTTAAACATAAAGAGAAATGGGTGGAGCGAAGAACTGTCCGGAAACCCCGAGACAAAAAATGATAGGTATGATGTACTTGGTATTAACCGCTATGTTGGCATTGAACGTCAGTGCTGATATTATCAACGGTTTCTCCAAGTTACGTCACTCCATGGAGTCTTCCATCAAGTCAACAGACTCTCGTACTGCTGATTTGATGACGACCTTTGAAACCGCTTGCAACAAAGACGAAGGCGGTATGCAAAAATTCGGACCTTGGTTGGAAATAGCCAAAGCCAATAAGAAAATGAGTGATGAGTTCTACGACTATATCGAGCAATTCAAACTGGATATCGTTAATATGGTAGAAGGTGAGAATTATGACAAGATGCCGGATGAAATTAAGAATGGTTCCGAGACCAATAAACCTCACCAATATGCTTTGAATGAGAGAGATAAGGAACATCCGGAGCATACTAATGCAGAGGAACTGCGCGCACGCATGGACATGTATCGTCAATATATGGCCACCGCTGATTCGGAAATTCTCAAAAACAAAATGAAAGACCTGAATTTCAAACGTGAATGGGAACAAAAAGCAGAAATGGTGAACTCCCTATTCTCCACAGGAACAGTGGTCAATCAGGAAGGTGAGACAATTCCTTGGGAGCAATCCATCTTTGATGAGATGCCTGCCGGCGCCGTATTAGCTATGCTGACCAAATATCAAAACGATATCCGCATGGCTGAAAACGATTTCTTGAACTTCTACTACAAAGCAGCCGGTTCATCCGACTTCGTTATCAACTCCGTACAAGCATTGATTATTCCTGATAATGGTGAGTATATTATGCAAGGCGGACACTACCGCGCTCGCATCGTATCTGCCGCTGTGGATACGACCAACTTACCTATGGTTTATATCAATGGTCAGGAATATGCCGACGGTATCTATGATTTGGTAGCTAATTCGGTAGGTCCTCACACCTATACGGGTTATATGCTGATGCCGGGTGACACAACACACTATAACTTTGAAGGTAAATACACCGTGGGTGCTCCTACAGCCTCTATTTCCAACATTGACATGAACACTATCTATACGGGCTATGACAACAAATTCAACATCTCTGTACCCGGTGTAGGTGGCGACAAAATTAAAGTAAGTGCTTCGGGCGCTACCGTATCGCAAAAAGGTGGTCTCTATATCATCAAACCCGCAGAAGGCTCTAAAACGGTTAAGATTTCCGTTCATGCAGAAGTGGATGGCCGTACCGTCCTGATGGGCTCTAATGAGTATAAAGTTAAACCACTACCCAAACCAAGTGCATTCTTGATTTCCGGTGCAGATACCTATGACGGTATCAACAAGATTTCCTTGAAGGCTCTGAAGAGCGCTGATGCTCACTTGGAAGCCAGTTATGGCCCGGAAGGCGTATTGGATTTGCCCTTCACGATTGTCAGCTTTGAAATCTATGCTAACGGACGTTATCTGAAGACAGAAGGCAATAAATTCAGCAATGATATGAAGGCCGCTATCAATAAACTGCGTGCCAACGATATTCTTAGTATCATGACTATCAAGTATCGTGAGCCGAGCGGAAAAATTAATACATTGCCGAACTTGACTTTAGGTCTGAAATAATAGGAATATACAAATATCCATAATATGAAAAAAATTAGTGTTCTTGCGCTCTCCGTGTTCGCTTTTGTAGCAGCACAGGCACAACATCCCATCAACTCGTTCTTTGCTCCGGACGGCACTGTTCGTTTGGAAACACAAGAATTGAGCGAAGTTGCAGACTCTATTGTAACGCTTAAGCATCGTACGGAAGATGTTGTTTGGCGTCGTGATATCTATCGCGTAATTGATATGCGACAAAAACAAAACTTCCAACTCTATTTCCCCATTGAGCCGGATGATCCTACATACATGAGCTTGTATCGTTTGATCGTGGATGCCGTACAAAAAGGTTTAACAATCTTCTATCCGAGTGAACGTATTCTCAAACCTTGGTTTGCCGAGGAAAATATCGTTCCCCGTAACAAGGTTATTGACCAATTTGTGGTTGGTGGAATTGGTGAGTTGGATCGTGAAGACGAAACATCGTATATTCTCAATTACGATAGTGTAGCCGATGAATTACGATTCCAACCTTACAACTACCAAACGTATGTGCGTAACCAACTCAAATACTTGGTGTATGAAGTTATTTTCTTCGACCGCTCCACATCGCGTATGTATCGTAAGACAGTGGCTATTGCTCCGTTACAACCCGATCAGGCTACAGGTGGTCCGGAAGAACCCGGTCGCTTTATGCGTGAGTCCGTTAAATTCTGGATGCTGTACGACGAGTTACGTCCCTATTTGGCATCGCAGTACCTGATTCCAACCCAAAACGAATCAAAACGTGTCTCCTTTGAAGAGTTCTTTGAGAAACACTTGTATTCCAGTTATATCGTTGGCGAAGGCAATATGTACAATCGCATGATTTTGGATTATTGCCTTACGGAAAAAGAAGCCAAACAGGAACAAGATCGTATTGAATACGAACTGTTGACCTTTGAACAAGACCTGTGGGAATACTAACCAAAGACTGAATAAAGGCAGGTATAGACCTGCCTTTTTCAGCTTTTTACTACAATTGATGCGGAAAATGAAACACCGTTTCTTTAATATGTACCTGACTACCACCATCAGCGTAGCATTAGTCTTGTACCTCATCGGGATGGAAGCAGTAGTACTGCTTTCCGCCCATCAACTTATACAAAAAGTTAAAGAAAATGTGGCTCTCACCGTTATCCTCAAAGATAACGCGACAACCCAACAAATTAACGATTTGGACTCCCTGTTTACGGATGCTCCATATTGCCATGAAGCATGTTTTATTTCCAAAGAACAAGCATTACAGGAACATATTGAGACCTTGGGAGAAGACCCGCAAAAATTCTTGGGATATAACCCGCTCTCTAACAGTTTTGAAGTTAGTCTGAATGCCGATTATGCACAGCAAGACAGCATCGAAGGAATTGAGAGTGAATTAGCCAATTTCTCCTACATTGACAAAATTACCCATCCAAAAGAGATTGTATCTCTTTTGGACATGCACGTAGGAGAAATCAGTTTGATCCTGATTATTGTGGCACTCCTGTTACTCTTCATTTCCATCGCATTAATTGTTAATACCGTCCGCTTACACGTATATAGTAAACGTTTCATAATCAACACTATGCGATTGGTCGGAGCTACACCATGGGTAATCAGAGCACCCTTCGTCAAACGCAATGTATTACTGGGATTTGAAGCCGGTATCTGCGCCTTAATAGTTATAGTAGGAACGCTCTATTATGTACATTCACGTTTAGGCGTTTGGTTGGTTGATTTAACTTGGTCAAATGTGTTGTTTATAACCTTAATCGTTCTATGTAGCGGAGAATTGATTACACTGATTGCATCCTTCTTCGCAACAGACCGGTATGTACGAATGAAAATAGATAAAATGTATGAAATATAACTTGGATAAAATCAATTTGATACTCATTGCCGTATCAACGTTGGTTATTTTAGTAGGCTTATGCTTAATGGTTGGAGAACCCAGTGGCGCCACGGAATATAATCCGGATATCTTCTCCACTCGCCGTATCACCGTAGGACCGATGATTTCTTTGGCGGGCTTTGTGCTAATGATTGTTGCCATACTATATAAGAAGAGAAAATGAGTTGGTGGCAAGCACTTATATTAGGCATCGTACAAGGACTGACAGAATTTCTGCCCGTTTCTTCTTCCGGTCACTTAACCATAGCTCAAACAATTTTGGGCATTGAGTTTCAAGAAGGAGACATGTTGCTCTTTGACGTGTTGGTCCACGCCGCTACGGTATGTGCCACACTCATCGTTTTGTGGAAAGAAGTGTGTTGGATTCTAAAAGGCACGTTTACAACCCCCGTTTGGAATGCTGAAAAAACATATGCAGGCAAAATTATTCTATCCATGGTGCCTGTCTTCGTTGTCGGTATGTTCTTCAAAGACCACGTAGAAGCTATTTTTGGTAGTGGTATAGTGGTTGTCGGCGTGTGCCTGATGATTACGGCTTGTCTGTTACTCTTTGCCCAATACGCTAAACCACGCCCCAAAGAAGAAATCGGGTGGTGGGATAGTTTGATTATCGGTATTGGCCAAGCCATTGCCGTTCTGCCCGGATTGAGCCGCAGCGGAACGACCATTGCTACCGGAATACTGCTCGGCAACAAGAAAGAACAAGTGGCACAGTTCTCCTTCCTCATGGTATTAGTTCCCATCCTGGGTCAGGCCTTTTTGGATATGATGGACATCCTACGAGGTGAAATAACCACACATCTCAGTCCCATGTGTATGCTGGTAGGTTTTGTTAGTGCACTCGTTGTGGGAGCTGCTGCATGCAAATGGATGATTAATATTGTTAAACGTCAAAAATTGATATATTTTGCCATTTACTGCCTACTAATAGGCGGAATAGCATTGTGGTATGGACTTCGTTGAGGGGGAAATAATCGGTTTTGACAAACCCTATCGCTGGACATCGTTTGATGTGGTAGGAAAAGCACGATGGCTGCTGTGTCATAAACTGGGAATAAAGAAAATTAAGGTCGGCCATTCGGGGACATTAGACCCTTTAGCCACCGGTGTTGTCGTTGTGTGTACCGGTAAAAAAACTAAACTGATTGACCAATTGCAAGCGCACGTCAAAGAATATACAGCCACGCTGCAACTAGGTGCTACAACACCCAGTTTTGATTTGGAAAAACCCATCGACCAAACCTACCCGACTGCACACATCACACGAGAACAGATAGATAACGTCATCCCTACTTTTCTCGGAGAACAATGGCAAATACCACCCGCTTTCTCCGCTGTCAAAGTAGATGGTAAACGCGCTTACGAATTAGCAAGAAAAGGGCAAGAAGTAGAACTTAAACCCAAACTGCTCACAATCGACGAAATAGAAGTGCTGCGTTTTGATGCCGAAACGATGCAATTGGACATCCGCGTAGTATGCTCCAAAGGAACTTATATCCGGGCATTGGCACGAGACATCGGACAAAGATTGGATAGCGGAGCACATTTGATAGCTCTTAGAAGAACACGAGTAGGTGATATACACATTGAAGACTGCATAACATTCGAGCAGTTTGAAACAATAATCAGTAATTTATAAATAAATCATATATGAACCATTTCGACCAGTACAATATGAAGCTCAGTCAGTTCAAATTCCGTCTTCCGGAAGAACAGATTGCGCAATTCCCTAACCCCTATCGCGATGAAGCCAAAATGTTGGTTCTGCACCGGAAAAGCGGAGAAATAGAGCACCGTCAAGTAAAAAATATGGTGGATTATTTCGGAGATAAAGATGTCTTTGTATTAAATGACACCAAGGTTTTTCCTGCTCGTTTGTATGCAAAAAAAGACAAAACATTGGCTAACATTGAAATCTTTTTGTTGCGCGAGTTAAACCACAATTTCCGTTTCTGGGATGTATTGGTTGATCCGGCACGGAAAATTCGTATTGGCAATAAACTTTTCTTGGACGAAGATACCACCATTGTGGCAGAAGTGATTGACAATACAACATCACGCGGACGCACTTTGCGTTTTCTAACAGATTACGACAACGCCGAGTTCACACAATACTTATACAGTTTGGGTAACATGCCCCTACCTAAGTATATCCGCCGCCCTATGGATGAAGAGACACGGCAACAGTTTGAAGAGCAATTCCCGGACATGACAGAAAAAGAGTTAGATGAAGAACGTTATCAAACTATTTTCGCCGATAAGATAGGTGCCGTCGCAGCACCCGCCGCCAGTCTGCATTTCTCCAAGAATCTGATGAAACGCTTGGAGATTGCCGGCGTGGACTTGCAATGTCTAACCTCACACATGGGCTTGGGGAACTTCAAAGAGATTGATGTAGAGGACTTGACCAAACATAAGGAAGATTCCGAACAAATTATCGTACCTGAGACTTTGGCAAATGCTGTCAATAAAGCCAAAAAAGCCAACGCGCATGTTTGTGCTGTCGGCACCGAAGTGATGCGCGCTTTGGAACACGTAGCCGGAACTGACGGACAAATAAAAGCCTATGACGGGTGGACCAACAAGTTCATCTTCCCTCCCTACGAGTTCTCTGTAGCTACTAATTTCTTTGTCAATTTCTACTTCCCCGAATCTTCGCAACTACTTATGGTAGCTGCCTTTGCCGGATTTGAAAACACCATGAAAGCGTATGATGTCGCTATCAAAGAGGGGTATAAATTCGGTGATTACGGAGATGCTATGTTGATTGTAGATTGATGGAGGTACACATTGAGGACAGTTGGAAGCAAGTACTGCAACCTGAATTTGATAAGCCGTACTTCGAGATGCTTACGTCCTTTGTTCGACGTGAGTATTCTTCTAAACAGTGCTTCCCTCCCGGACCCCTTATTTTCAACGCTTTCAATGCTTGTCCGTTTCATAATGTGCGAGTAGTCATTATCGGACAAGATCCTTATCACGATGTCGGACAAGCACACGGGTTGTGTTTCTCCGTTAATGAGGGTGTAGCTATTCCTCCTTCGTTAGAGAATATTTATAAAGAACTGAACCGCGACCTGGGATTACCTATCCCTACTTCAGGTAACCTGCAACGCTGGGCTGAACAAGGTGTACTGATGCTCAATGCCACACTCACTGTGGAAGCACACCACCCCGGAAGTCATCAAAACAAAGGTTGGGAAGAATTGACCGATGCCGCCATTCAAGCCCTCAACACCCAACGTGAGCACATTGTCTATATGCTTTGGGGCAGTTATGCCCAACGCAAAGGACAATTTATTGACCGACGGAAGAATTTAGTCTTAACAGCCCCACACCCCAGCCCACTCAGCGCGTATCGAGGATTTATCGGTTGCGGACATTTCTCCGCTGCCAATCATTATCTTGTACAACACGGCCAACAGCCTATTCAATGGTGACGTATGAAACGCTTATTATTAGTTGATGCTTACGCGATGATTTATCGCGCGTACTATGCTTTTATTCGTGTACCTCGCATGAACTCCAAAGGCGAGAACACCAGTGCCATATATGGTTTCGTTACTACATTGGAGGACCTCCTGAAAAAACTCCACCCTACCCATGTCGGAGTAGCGTTTGACCCACACGGACCAACCTTCCGGCATGACGTCTATCCGCAGTACAAAGCCCAACGCGAAGAGACCCCCGAAGATATACGCCGGGCCGTTCCTATCATCAAAAATATTCTACAGGCCATGAACATTCCCGTTCTGGAAGTGCAAGGGTTTGAAGCAGACGATGTCATCGGCACTTTGGCAGGACAAGCCGAACAAGCCGGGATGGAAGTTTTTATGGCAACTCCCGACAAAGATTACGGACAACTCGTTACCGATCGCGTCTTGCAATATCGACCGCGACACACAGGCGGATTTGAGCAACTCGGTCCCCAACAGGTATGCGATAAATACGGTATTCAATCCGCCACACAAGTCATTGACTTATTAGGACTTATGGGAGATGCTAGCGACAACATCCCCGGCTGTAAAGGGGTGGGAGAAAAAACAGCCGTCGCACTCATTCAGCAATTCGGCAGCATAGAAAACCTACTGGAACATACCGATGAACTGAAAGGTGCCCTAAAGACCAAGGTTGAAACACAAATAGAAGATATTCGTTTCTCCAAATTCCTCGCAACAATACGCACGGATGTTCCTATTCAACTGGATGAGCAAAGCCTGACGACTCAAGAAATAGATTGGAATCGTTTGACACCTATCTATCAAGAGTTAGAGTTTAATTCACTCATCAAAAAAGCGGCTGCAACGGAACCGCGTGCGAACCGCACGCGGACCACTGTTAAGGAAGAAGCAACGCTGGATCTGTTTGCACAACTCCCTGACCAACAAACAGTAACCGCCAATGTACAAGCGCCCTCCTATGACACCATAGAGAACCGCTTATGCGCTTATCTGCTCAATCCCGAAGTATCATTTAACCCCTACAAAGAACCCGATTGGGATGCGTTAAAGAAAGACCCGTGTCTGTGGAATCTATACAACGATGTTGAACTGCCGTTAGTAAATGTCTTGCGCGAAATGGAGCAGGCGGGTGTACGATTCGACACCGCCATTCTGCAACAGGCAGAAAGCGAATTAGGCAAGGAACTGACGACATTAGAGCAGGAGATATATACCCTCGCCGGAGAAACTTTTAATATTAACTCACCGTCACAAGTGGGCGATATATTATTTGACAAATTGCACTTGGACGACAAGGCCAAACGTGGCTCAAAAGGCAAATACTCCACCTCGGAGGAAGTCCTGTTGGGAATCAAAGATAAACATCCTATCGTGGCCAAGATATTGGACCAACGGGAGTTAAAGAAACTCATCTCAACCTATATAACCACCCTGCCATCCTATATCAATCCCGAAACGGGCAAGATACATACCACGTATAACCAAACCGTTACCGCCACAGGACGCCTGTCTTCCTCCAATCCCAACCTACAAAACCTACCGATTCGCTCGGAACGGGGACAACTGATTCGTCAAGCCGTCATTCCCGATGAGGGATGCCTCATTCTTAGTGCCGACTACTCACAAATAGAGTTACGCCTAATGGCACACATGTCGCAAGACCCGCACCTGATTGAAGCGTTTATGCAAGGACAAGATATTCACAGCGCAACGGCAGCCAAGATATTCCATAAAGATATTGCAGACGTTACCAAAGAAGAACGTCGCCGCGCCAAAACGGCCAATTTCGGCATTATCTATGGTATCTCCGCCTTTGGATTAGCACAACAAATAGGCTGCTCCCGTGGCGAAGCCAAACAACTCATTGACGGCTACTTTGAAGCATTCCCGCAAGTCATTGACTTCATTGAAAAACAAAAAACACTCGCCCGGGAGAAAGGGTTTGTTGAAACACTCTTTGGACGCAAACGCTATCTGCCGGATATATTAAGTCATAACTCCGTTGTACGCAGTTTTGCCGAACGCAATGCCGTGAATGCTCCTATTCAAGGAACCGCTGCCGATATCATCAAAATAGCCATGGTTTCTATCGCACGACGACTCAAAGAGGAAAACCTACAGGCACAGATGATCATGCAGGTGCATGACGAACTGAATTTCAACGTTCCGGAAACCGAGATAGATTCCGTACAGAAACTGGTCGTTCAAGAGATGCAGAATGTCGTTCACCTATCCGTTCCCCTCATTGCCGAATGCGGCATAGGTCATAATTGGCTCGAAGCACACTAATAAGTATGGAAAAAGCAATATTAATCGGATTGATAACCCCCGAACAAAGCGAAGAACGCACCAAAGAATACTTGGACGAATTGGCCTTTTTGGCTGACACTCGGGATATATCGCCCATCAAGCGATTCGTACAACGTGTCCCCAATCCGGATACCAATACCTACGTCGGCTCCGGCAAACTGCAAGAAGTACGCGACTTCATCATACATCACCAAAACGATGACGACGGACCTATCGATCTTGTCATATTTGATGACGAGTTATCTCCGCGCCAATTGCGAAACATAGAACGCGAATTAAACTGGCGCGATAATCCCAAAGACCGCTGCGAAGTGCGGGTAATGGACCGAACCATTCTTATCCTTGAAATCTTCCTGCAACGCGCACAGACCAGTTACGCCAAGACACAAGTTGAGATGGCACACCTGCAATATATGCTCCCACGCCTGACTCGTATGTGGACACACTTGGATCGACAACGCGGTGGCGGTGGTACCAACCGCGGTACGGGTGAGACACAGATAGAAGCCGATAAACGTATCATCGGACAACGTATAGCGCTGCTCCGCGAAGAGCTCAAACGTATTGATAAACAGATGTTTACCCAACGTCAAAACAGAGGCAAAATGGTACGCGTAGCACTGGTCGGATACACCAACGTGGGTAAATCAACAATGATGAATCTGCTCAGCAAATCAGACGTCTTTGCCGAAAATAAACTCTTCGCCACATTGGATACAACCGTGCGAAAGGTGACCATAGAAAATCTACCTTTCTTATTGAGCGATACCGTGGGTTTCATCCGTAAACTGCCACACCATCTTGTGGAGAGTTTCAAATCCACATTGGACGAAGTGCGCGAAGCCGACTTACTCGTCCACGTAGTGGACATAAGTCATCCGAACTTTGAAGAGCAATACCATGTGGTTAATCAAACCATTGCTGATATCTGCCACGAAGAAAAGCCCACCATTGTCGTTTTTAACAAGATTGATGCCTTTACCTATACACCCAAAGAAGAGGACGACTTGACGCCCGCTACACGCGAGAATATGTCCTTGCAGGACTTACAACGAACATGGATGGCTAAACTGCATGATGACTGCCTGTTTATCTCGGCACAGCAGAAAGAAAACATAGACGCTTTACGCACGTTATTATACGACCGTATCAAAGCCATTCATATACAACGGTACCCATATAACGATTTTTTGTGGCAAAAATACGAATAAATTTGCATATATGCGATTTTTTTTGTACTTTTGCACGCTAATATGTGGAAGTGTGCGAAAATAGGATTATTATTGGCGCTTTTTGCTTTCTCTTTCGCGCCCGCACGGGCGGACGAACGCATACTTCGGTGCGAACTGGGAATAGAAGGCGGATGCGGTTATTATATGGGCGATGCTGCTGAGGTACCCTTCAAGAACGTACGAGAGATGTACGGAGCCACCTTCCGGTACCACTTTGACCAACGCTGGTCACTGACCGCGCAAGGGGTAGCACACCGAATAACCGGAAAATATAAACCTATTGGCACGGATATTGCTGAAAAAAAATGGACCAATCAACTCATCAACCTTGATGTATCGGCTGAGTTCAACTTTTTCCGATTCGGAGCCCCCTGCTACGATATTCGCGTTAAACCTATCACACCTTATCTTATGGTCGGCTTGGGCGTATGCCTGCATGGCGACGTGCAGAAAATAGCCATGTACATACCCTTTGGTATAGGATTCAAATGGAAATTCGCACCCCATTTTAACCTACATGTCCTACTCCAAAACAACTTCTACTTTGCCGACAATTTGGAGAATATCAAAGATCTGGACAACCCTCGAGGGTTAAACGGAACAAATACTTTTAATAATGACTTGACCACTACCATCAGCGTGGGACTGACTGTTGAATTTGCCAAGGATAAAAAAATATGTCGCACTTGCGAACGAGATAATGCCAAACCCGCTAAATATAGACGATAATGACGTATAAAGATCAAATAAACCCTAATCGCATTCCAACCCATGTAGCCATCATCATGGATGGTAACGGGCGTTGGGCCAAGCAGCATGGAATGAAACGTATGTTCGGGCACCGTCAAGGCGTCCAAACCGTTCATAACATCACTACGGCCGCAGCCGAGATGGGCATTCGTTATTTGACGTTATACGCTTTCTCCACCGAGAACTGGAATCGTCCCCAAGAAGAAGTGGATGCACTTATGGCACTGTTGGTAGAAACTATTCGCCAAGAGACACCGACCCTGATGGAGAACAATGTGCGACTGATGACTATCGGTGACTTGAGCCGGTTACCCGAGACAACTCGGCAGAAATTCATGGAGTGCATCGAGATGACTTCCCACAACACGGGTCTCAATATGGTGTTGGCTTTGAGTTATTCGTCCCGTTGGGAGATAACAGAAGCATTACGCCGTGCCGTGCAGCAAGCGCAACAAGGGCTGCTGACGGCTGAACAAATTAACGAAGACACCTTGTCCTGCTATCTCACTACCGCAGGCATACCTGACCCCGACTTACTCATCCGTACCAGCGGCGAGTATCGTATCAGCAACTTCCTGTTGTGGCAATTGGCTTATTCCGAGATGTATTTCACCGACTGCTTATGGCCAGACTTTACCGTAGAACATTTCTACCAGGCTATCGTAGATTACCAACACCGCGAAAGACGCTTCGGAAAAACGAGTGAACAGGTAACAGAATAAGAGAAATCAAGACGTTGAAAAAAATACTGAACATATTAATGGCTGTCATCGTACCGGTAGTACTTTGGGGTCAAGAGACGACACAAAAAGATTCCGTGCCGGACATTGAATATAACTACCAACGGAACACCTACGAGATAGCCGACATCAAGATCACCGGTGCCGATAACTACGAAGACTTCGTACTCATCGGTTTCAGCGGATTGGCTGTAGGTGACAAGGTAGATATTCCGGGAGACCAAATAACCAAAGCGCTTAAACGCTTTTGGAAACAAGGGCTGTTCTCTGATGTCAAGATTCTTGCCACCAAGATGACACGGGATAAAGTATGGTTGGAAATTCAACTCAAACAACGTCCCCGCATCTCTGAACTTGAATATCAAGGTCTTAAAAAGAGTGAACGCGAAGACCTAGAAGTCAAAGTGGGTATTTCCAAGGGGAATCAGATGACCCCCGACCTCAAAGACCGCGCCGAAACTATTATTCGTAAATACTTCGCCGAGAAAGGTTTCCACAACACCAAGATTCGCATACAGGAATACCCCGACAGAGATCACCCGGGCTATGTCAAAGTGTTGGTACAAGTGGATAAACAGGTCAAGACCAAAGTGGGACATATATACATCTCCGGAAACCAAGCCCTGTCTGCCACTAAGATTAACAAGGCGATGAAAAAAACCAACGATAACAACATCGTCAACTTGTTCCGCACCAAGAAATTCGTTCAAGAAGAGTTTGAGAAAGATAAAGACGCCGTTATTGAAAAATATAACGAGATTGGTTACCGTGACGCTTACATCGTTTCCGACAGCGTCGTTACCAACCCCGACGACCCCACTAAAGTGGATGTTTATTTAGAAGTCTTTGAAGGCGAGAAATACTATTTCCGCGACGTTACTTGGGTCGGCAACACCCTCTACCCGTACGAGTATCTCAACCGCGTATTGGGCGTAAAGAAAGGCGATATATATAACCTCAAACAACTCAATAAACGCTTGCTCGAAGACGATGATGCCGTGTCTAAATTGTACACCGACCAAGGCTATCTGTTCTTTAATGTGGACCCCGTAGAAGTGAAGATAGAAGGGGATAGCATAGACTTTGAGATGCGTATCTACGAAGGTAAACCGGCTACCATTAACGAGATTAACATCGTTGGTAACACCCGTGTGTACGAGCACGTTGTCCGCCGTGAATTATACACCAAACCCGGTCAGTTATACAGTCAGTCGGATATCATGCGTTCTCTGCGTGAGTTGGCACAAATGGGACACTTTGACCAAGAGAAATTGGTACCGGATATCCAACCTAATCCCGAAGACGGAACGGTGGATATAACCTATCAGTTAGAGACCAAATCCAGCGACCAAATTGAGTTCTCCCTCGGTTGGGGTGCAACAGGTCTGGTCGGCTCGGTAGGTGTCAAATTCACCAACTTCGCCATACAAAACTTATTCAACAAGAAAGCTTACCGTATCGTGCCGCAAGGTGAAGGGCAGACCTTCTCCATTAACTTCCGCACCAACGGTATTTATTATAACTCCGTCAGTCTGAGTTTTATGGAACCGTGGTTAGGTGGCAAAAGACCTAATCAGTTCAGTATATCGGCGTGGTTCTCGTCGCAGACGGGTTATTCAGACCGTTACTACCAGTCTTATCAAAACCTCTATAATACCTACTATTCCAGTTATTATTACACCGGTAACTCGGATTATTACCAGCAGTTGCAGGAGTCCGAAGCCGACCCCGATAAGTTCTTGCGTACCTTTGGTATCAGCGTAGGTTACGGTAAGCGACTCAGTTGGCCGGATGACTACTTTGCTTTCTATGGCGATTTGAGTTATCAGATGTATTGGATGAAGAGCTGGCCGTATCTGTTGGTAACGGATGGTAAATGTCATAACTTGGCATTGACCCTGCAACTATCCCGCTCCAGTATCGACAACCCCATCTATACCCGCCGCGGTTCGGCGTTCTCGATTAGTGCCAAAGTGACACCGCCTTGGTCCAGCATTATGGGCTATTCAAATAGCGAACTGGACGGCATGAATAATTCCGAAAAATACCACTTGTTGGAATACTATAAGATTAAGTTCAACGCCAAAGTCTTTACACCTCTCACCCCCGATGGCAAGTTAGTGCTGATGGCACGCGCCGACTTCGGTTATTTGGGTAGTTATCGTCAGCAGACCAAATCACCCTTTGAGACTTTCTACATGGGTGGTGACGGTATGAGCAGTTACACCAGTTATTCCACCGAATATGTCTCCATGCGTGGTTACTCATCCGGTTCACTCACGCCGTATGACTACACGTTGGGTCGTAACATGGGTTATGTCTATGACAAGTTCACGATGGAGCTCCGCTACCCCATCACGTTGGAGCAACGCGCCACTATCTGGTGCCTGGCCTTCTTGGAAGCCGGTAACTGCTTCTCTGACATCAAGGACTTTAACCCGTTTGACCTGAAACGCTCGGCCGGTCTTGGTGTACGTATCTACCTGCCTATGTTCGGTCTGTTAGGTGTTGACTGGGGCTGGGGCTTCGACAAAATCAACGGCAGTAACCAATATAGTGGGTCACAATTCCACTTCGTACTTGGACAAGAATTATAAAAAAAAATAAACAACCATATCTACATTATGAACTATTTATTTCATCAGACCAAACGTTTTGGCACTATTTTTGCAATAGGACTGTTGATGGTATGTTCTACCCTCTCGGCCGCTAAGGTAGGAAGCACGTCCGTAGCGTATATTGACTTGCAGTATATATTGAAGAATCTGCCGCAATACGAATCGGCTAATGACCAACTCAATATCATCTCCAAGCGCTGGCAGAAAGAGATAGACGAAGCGGACCAAAATGCCAAAGTGCTGGTAGCTAATTATCAGACCGAACAAATCTTCCTTAGCGAAGATATGAAGAAACAACGCGAGAAGGAGATTCTGGATAAGGAGAACGAAGTTCTTGAACTCAAACGCAAATACTTTGGTCAAGACGGCGAACTGTTTAAGAAACGTGAGGCATTGCTCAAACCTATCCAAGACGAAGTGTATGCCGCCATACAAGCCGTGGCTTCGGAGAACTTCATACAAATCGTCAAAGACCGTTCTGCCGACCCGTCACTTATCTACATGGCTAACAAATTGGACATCTCCGACAGCGTCCTCGAAAAATTGGGAGCCAAATAAAAAAAACTCGAATTATCAAAAATCAAAAAATACAAACTATTATGAAAAAAATTATTGTTCTTTTGATGGTGGCATTACCTATGCTCGCCAATGCACAAAAAATCGGTTACATCAACAAGCAAGAGCTGTTCGCTCAGATGCCTGATGTCAAAGTTGCTAACGCTGAATTAGACAGCCTGCAAGCGTATTACGAGAATGTTCTCGCTACCATGCAAGAGGAGTATCAGAAAAAACTGCAAGACTATCAGCAGAAACAGGCTACCATGACCGATGCTATCAAGCAAATCACCGAAGAGGAGATTATGACCAT
>JAGHSG010000109.1 GCA_018066005.1 Bacteroidales bacterium
AACTCGTCTTCCAACTGCTTATAAATAGCGTCAAACGAGGTGTGTATATTCACTTCCGGCACGATGGTGCGGGTGCTATAACGGAAGCACGCAAACTGCTCGCGCAAGTAATTGTCAAACTGCGCGTCGGACATCTTGTTATTCTGCTGCACCTGTCGCAGATCTTCACCCTTGAGCACCATCGGATAGACCGTCAAATGGTTGTGACTCAATCCCATGGCATTCTTTAACCGGCGTGCGATACGCTTTTGGTACTTCTCGGAGTTGGACGTAAAGACCGCCTGGTGGTGGTTATGTGCCACTTTGACGGAGGCATTATCCAATCCGTCGGAGATAAGGAAGATATAATACAGCGTTTGCGGGTCGTATTGAACTTCCTTGCGACGGATATAACGCATACGGTCGATTGCTACGTCCGCTGCATAATAAAGGGCCGTGTTATCGTCCGTAGTAACTTTGTTGACATACTGCATAAAGGTCTCGTTATTGGTTAGGACATCCACCGGTTGCCCCTGCGGGAACCAGTTCTTAAAGCCACCGTCACGGACGGCATACGAGGGTTGCAGGTCCGAACTAAAACCAATCAAATCGGCTTTGGCAAGCGATTCGTGAACTTTACAGGATGTTAAACCGGTTGACAATGCACAAAGCACAATGCACAATGTGATAATAGAATAGTGTTTCATATCATTTACAAATTTTTCACTTATAAATTATTTATATACGTTCGAGGTTAGCGAGTAGTATCCATCCCTGGTAGTTACCGACGGATACGTTGCACCACTCGCCGAGGGTCTCGGTGATGCGGACTTTGGTTCCTTCGTGCAAGGTAAACAGTTCGGTACCGCTCTTGTCGGGCGAGGCTTTGGCATTCACAATGCCTTGGGTGATGATGGCCTCTTCGCGCAAAGTGTCCCGCTGATGAAGCGATTGGGCTGCAACGAGTGCAAAAACAGACAGCACCAGCGTAATAACGGCTATGGAGAAGCCCGTTTTACGTACCACCGGTTCAGCGGACAGCAAGAACAGGAGTAGGGTGGCTACGAACAGCACAAAAGTGACCAAACTAATCCACAGCCATGTCCGCTCACGCATGAGGTTGCGCACATTCGTCAGGAACGTGCTCAGGAAGAATGCACGGTTATCGGTTATGTTGTCCGTAATACGCGATTCGGCAAAGCGCAGGTTATAACGGGTGTCCTTATTACTCGGGTCGAGACGCAAACTGCGTTCGTACGCCAAGATGGCTTGGGATAACTCACCCTGTTTGAAATACGCATTACCAAGGTTATAATACACGACTGCCGAGGGTTGCTCGGTGAGCATTTGCTGATAGAGGGAAGCCGCTTCGGCATAGTTGCCGGCAGCATAGAGATCGTTGGCATCCGTAAAGGCGGTGGACGATTGACAATGCACAATGCACAATGTTAGTGTGACTATAATAAATAATAGACGTTTCATAAGTTAAATCTTTTGGCTTTCAAGTTGATTGATTATATTGGCAGTAGCGTCATACAGGGCTTGCTTCTCGGCTCCCGTAGTAGGTGCATAACGCGCAAATTCGGCAGTGGAAAGAACTTCGTTAACCTGTTGGATAAGTTCGTCCGCGATGCCTTTCTGATGCAACAATTCGGCTATGTTATCCTTGGTCAGGTCTGCCGTAGGAATACGCAAGCGGTCGCTTACATACGAGAAAGCCGCTTTTTCTATTTCGGCATAGAAGAGTTGATTATCTCCTGAAAGCAACTGCTGAGCGGCTTTGAGTCGCTTTTGAGCCACTTTATTGGCACGTTTGTAACGAACATGCGTCTGGTCGGCATTCTCGCGTGCAAACTTGCGATGCAACAAGTAAATGATAAACGAGAGAAGAAGCATAACCAAGTCAATTAGAAGGATAACTTTTGGTGAACCGGGGAACTGGTGAACCGGTGAACCGGTGAGTTGGTGAGTCGGTGAATCGGGAGTGGGTTCGGAGGTGTTGATATAACGGATGTCGGTACCTAATTCCTTGATATTCTCTTTATTAACTGCCGTATAGGTCTGTGCCCCTTCTTCGGCATTACCGCTCTGTCCGGCGGCACGCTGTACGTTAAGCGTGTATTCGGGAGTGGTCAGGGTCTTGTATTTACCTTCGCTAATATCAAAATAGGAGAATGCCACAGAGGGGATGGTATAAGTACCGGCTTCACGCGGGATGGCGAGATACTCAATGGTCTTGCTGCCCGAATAACCGCTACCGGACATCTTGTAGTTATTGGTCACTTTGGGGTCGTATGGCTCAAATCCTTCGGGCCAGTCGATAGAGGGTGTCTTGAGCAGTTTCATATTGCCTGCACCCTGTATATTGAGCGTCAGCGTAACGGCTTCGTTGGCTTTGATGTTCGTGGTCGAGATAGAAGGCGTGAGGGTAAAATGCCCCACACCGCCACTGTACGAAGACGGTTTGCCGGCAGGCAAGTCCTTGACGTGAACGGTGATAGCCGGAGCATTCAGCATACGACTGACGTTCTCGTACGTGCCGAAGAAATCGTCAAATATGCTACGTGCCTGAGCACGCGTTTGTACGCGTAGAATAGCTTCAAATTGGGCAGGGTCTATTTGAATATCTCCGGAGTGCTGCGGGTAGAGCAGGTAGGAAACGAGTGTAACCGCTTGATAGTTGCGATTATTATAATGCTCCAATTCAAACTGGCGGTCGCCTAATTCAAGTTCCTGTTTAAGAAAACCGGTGCATTCGGGCAGTTTGACGGTGTTACCCATTTGCGCAAAATCTACGCCTGCCACATACAGACGGTAACTGAGTTGCAGGGCTTCCTGTTCATACACATTCGTCTTGCTGACGATAGCACGGACAAATATGTCCGACCCGGCTGATTTGGACGTGGCGGAAGTACCGGAATCCCCGGAAGTTCCGGATTGCCCGGAGGACGTGGCTGAACGCGTCTGCTGCGGCTCTTCATCAGGGGGTAAGACGGTGATGCGTACTCCGTTAGACGTGTAGCGTTGCCCGTCTGCCGTGATGGTGGCAGGACCGATGGTGAACGTGCCTGCGTCCAGTCCCATCAGCGTAAACGTGTACGTCAGGGAGAAAGAGGACGTGCGGCGTCCGTTCACAAAACTGGTGGAAGACGATTGGGATGTGTAAGGCCCTGCCAAGAACTCAAACCCGTTGAAATCAGGCGCTTCCAAATCGCGGGCACGCTGATTGACGGAGTAGGTTAGTTGGAAGGGCTTACCTGCAATAACTTTGCTTGGTGCCTCGGCACGAAAGACGACATCATCGGCAAAAACGATGCACGATGCACCATACACAATGCACAATGTCAGTATCAATAAAAAACGTTTCATATTCTTTAATCTCTAATCTCTAAACTCTAAACTGTAGGCAGCTTTGCTGCCGTCCTCTAAACGCATCACCATTCTTTCTCTACGCGACGTTTCTGCCCTTGGACACGTTGCATCTTGTCCTGAGTATCCTGTTCGTCCTGCTCCAGCGCTTGCAGGATCTGTTCAGCCGTCTCTTTATCCATTTGGTTCTCGGGCTGCTGTTCTTGCTGCTGTTGCTGCTGGTCTTGGTTGTTATTCTGATCTTGGTTTTGCTGTTGCTCTTGCTGCTGTTGTTGCTGTTGGTTTTGGTCTTGATTTTGGTTCTGTTGTTGCTGTTGCAGCATCTGCATGGATTTAATCAGGTTATAACGGGTATCGTTATCCTTGGGGTTGAGGCGTAAGGCGTTCTCGTAGGCTTTGACGGCTTCGCCGTATTGTTGCTGGGTATAGAGGGCATTACCCATATTGTGGTAAGCTTGGCTGAGGCGGTTGCGGTCACTCTTAGCCACGTCGCTCACCTTAGTAGCCCCTTTCTGCACCAGTTCGGCAGCCTTGGCATATTGTTCGGCTGCTTCGGGGTACTTATCCTGACGGAACAAGGCATTACCTAAATTGTAATGCCCTTCAAACGATTTGTCGTTGGCCTCGATAGCGCGACGGTAATCCACTTCGGCATTGGTGTAATTAGATGCCTTATAGTCGTGGTTACCGCGTCGTACGTGCGGTGCTTCCTGCTGGGCATTGGCAGGCAGCAGGTAACAGATAACAGATAACAGGTATAAGAGACGTTTCATATTATTTTCTCTCCTTAAAAATGTCTAATTTGGTTAATACGTGGTTTTGGCGGGCGAAGATAAAGAAGTCGATGACGAGCAGTAGGAGAGCCAATAAGGCAAAAGTTTGGTATTGCTCGTTGTAGTCGCTGAAAATCTCCGTATCTATCTCGGCTGTGGCGAGGTTATTCAGTTCTTTTTGCAAAGCGCGTGTGGCGGTGTTCGTATTGTCACAATGGACGTACATACCTTTGCCTGCTTGGGCAATGGACTTGCACATGTCTTCGTTCAGTCGTGACACGACGACCGTTCCTTCGCGGTCCTTGCGGTAGTCGGATGTTCCGGGAATGGGAATAGGACTGCCTTCGGTCTTACCTATACCCACTACGAAAGTCTGTATGCCAGCTTCCAACGCCTGCTTGGCAGCCGCTTCGGCATCGTCTTCGTGGTTCTCACCGTCGGTGATAAGGATGATGCATCGTCCCGCTTCATTGGGTTCGCCGAAACTGCGGATACAGGTCTGTATGGCTGAACCGATGGCGGTGCCTTGTGTCTTAATGAGTTCAGGCGGGATGCTGTTGAGGAACATCTTGGCGGACACGTAGTCGCAGGTGATAGGCAGTTGCACATAACTCTCACCGGCAAAAATGACGAGACCTATCTTGTCATCCACCATCTGGTCAATCAGTTTGGACAGCACCTGTTTGGCGCGGTCCAGACGACAGGGTGCCACATCTTCTGCCAGCATGGAGTTGGATATATCCAACGCTATCATGGCTTCGATACCCTGACGTTGTATTTTTTCACTCTTCTGTCCATATTGCGGTCGCGCCGCAGCCAAAATCAGTAAGGCAAGAGCAACCATGAGGATGGAGAACTTGATAATAGGACGCTCACGCGAAGCATCGGGCATGAGTGTTTGAACTAATTCGGGGTCACCAAACTCCGCTAATTGACGGCGTTTGCGACGCGTGTAAAGGATAAAAGCCACTACGAACACCGGAAGGAGGGTGAGCAGCCATAACATCTCTATATTAGCAAAGCGAAACATATTAATTAGCAATTGTACGGGTTACAAAATAACGGATAATAACTTCCAATAACAGGCAGATAAGCGCGCCATACAGGAACGGCGGGAAGGATTCGGTTCGTTTGCTGAACTCCTTAACGCGTATCTTGCTTTTCTCCATCTGGTCAATCTGCTCATAGATAGCTTTGAGGGACTTATTGTCGGTAGCGCGGAAATACTCACCGCCCGTCTGTGCGGCAATCTGACGGAGTGTACTCTCGTCAAACTCGTTCTCCAACGTCATCTCCTGTTTGCCATACGGTGTATCTACTTTGATTTTGGCAGGTCCGTACGAACCGACACCTATCGTGTATATACGCATGCCGAAGGTCTGGGCTATTTGGGCAGCCGTCAGCGGAGCTATGTCGCCGCGGTTATTGCTACCGTCGGTAAGGAGGATAATAACCTTGGACTTGGTGGGGCTGTCTTTCATCCTATTGACCGCATTAGCCAGGCCGAGACCGATGGCGGTACCGTCTTCTATCATTCCGAATTTGACGGAGCGGAAGAGGTTAACGAGGACGGCGTGGTCGGTTGTCAAAGGACATTGCGTAAAACTCTCGCCGGCGAAGACAACCAAACCTATCTGGTCGTCCGGACGTGCCAAAACAAACTCTTCAGCCACGGCTTTGGCGGCTTCCAACCGGGTAGGACGCAGGTCTTCGGCCTGCATGGTGCCGGATATGTCCAACGCCATCATAATGTCTATACCTTCGGTAGATTGCGACGACCATCGGTTACTCAATTGCGGACGCGCCAACGCCAGCGACAAGAGCAGAATAGCTAATACACGCAAGCCAAAAGGAACATGTATCAAATAGGTACGCAACGTGCGCTCGCTACGCGCGAAAGACGTTGTCGAAGACAGTTGCACCGTCGGATCCCAGTTCTTGAGTTGGTAGATATACCACCCGATAACCGGTATCAGCAGGAGCAATAAGAATAAATATGCAGGACTGTGAAAGGTCATCTTAGTTTAGAGATTAGAGTTTAGAGATTAGAGATTAGAGTTTAGAGATTCCGGTTCTTCTGGGACGACGGGAGTGGTGCTGTGGACAAAGTCGTAAGCGGTGTGCAAGGCTTGCTCGTTCTCGTCGGGAGTAGTGGACCACTTGGCAAACTTAACCAAATCCGCCAAGGACAGCATCTGTTTGAGCCGCTGGTAGAGGTCGGGTTGGTCATTCAGAACAGGACGCACTTCACGTAAGGTCTCATCGGAGGTCTTTTCCGTAGAATGGATATCAAAGCGCGAACCTATGTATTCACGTACGACATCGGTCAGTTCGGTGTGGTACTCTTTTACCTTACCGGCTTGCCATATCTTTTCCTCCTTAATCTTATCCAATTTCTCCAAAGCCACTTCTTCGGCAGGACGTGCCGGCTCTTGGGGAAGGTCTTCGATAAGTCCTTGTTTACGAGCTAGATAGCGATAGATATAATAACCTCCGACAGCCAGACCGGCGAGTAATAATCCGAGCAATATCCATCGGCATATTCCCCACCACCAAATGGGGGCTTTTTGAATAGGTTTGATGTCCGTGATGGCCTGCGTCGTATCCATCTCAAAGGGTTGCACGACGTTGAGCGTCAGGTTGTCGGACCAAAACGTGTCTTTACCCGCTGCAAAAGCGATTCCCGGAATGGAATAGAGGGAGTCTTTGAAACACGTCAGGGTCAGGTATTGGTCGTATTGTACCCGTCCGTCTTTGAGGTCTAAGGTATCCACAATCGTGCGGTCCACAATCTCAATATCCGGTATGAGTGTCTCGCCATAAACGGGAAACGCCACTTTTTCCGTTTGGTCAGCCGTAACGCGCAGATGCAAGTCCGTTTGGTCACCCAGGAAAAGTGTGGTCGAATCCAACGAAGCAGAGACAATAATAGCAAGTAGTATCTTCAGCATGATTTTATTGCTTAAATAGTTTCATAAGGGCTTTGACATAGTCTTCATCCGTGCGGACGGAGACGGTGTTCGTGCCTGTTTTGGTAAAGAGTGTTTTGAGTTGCTCCTGGTTGTTGCGCCAGTTCTGCTCGTATGCCGCCCGTACGGACGTTACGGATGTGTCTATCCACGTGGCTTGCCCTGTCTCGGCATCTTTGAACTGTACAAGTCCGAGGTCCGGCAGACAGGTGTCGCGGCGGTCGTATATCTGAATAACGTTCACATCGTGGCGGTTACCGGCTACCAGTAGAGGTTTCTCCAAGGCTTGGATATGTTGCGGCTGGAGCAATAAATCACTAATCAGGAACGCTGCGCAACGACGTTTTTGGGCGTTGGTGAAGTATTCCAAGGCTTGTGCTACATTGGTTCCTTGCGACTCCGGTTCAAAACTCAATAATTCGCGGATGATGTGCAAGACATGCGACTTACCTTTCTTGGCCGGAATGAATTTCTCTATCTTGTCGGAGAAGAACAGCACGCCCACTTTATCGTTGTTTTGGATGGTGGAGAAAGCCAATGTGGCCGCCACTTCCGCCATCATGTCGCGTTTGAACTGCGACAGGGTGCCGAAGTTGCGTGAGCCGCTGACATCCACAAGGAGCATGACGGTCAGTTCGCGCTCCTCCTCAAAGACCTTGATATAGGGCTTGTTGAGTCGTGCGGTCACATTCCAGTCGATGGAGCGCACATCGTCACCGGGTTGGTATTCGCGCACCTCGCTGAACGCCATACCACGACCTTTGAACTGGCTGTGGTACTCGCCGGCGAAGATATTGCGACTCAAACCTCGGGTCTTGATTTCTATCTTCCTAACTTTTTGTAATAATTCTTCTGAAGTCATTATTTATACTCCTCATAAATATACTTAAAACAGTATGAGATTCCTATGAGGTTCCTATGAGATTCCTATGAGGTTCCTATAAGGACACACGATAACCGCACGGCAACCTTTTGGCACGCGGAGGTGCTTAGGGAACTTGAACAGCATTCAGCACTTCGGTAATGATGTCTTCGGCGGTCAAGTTGTTGGCTTCTGCCTCGTAGGTCAGACCGATACGGTGACGGAGAACGTCGTAGCAGACGGCGCGTACATCTTCGGGCACTACGTATCCGCGGCGGTGGACAAAGGCGTATGCGCGGGCAGCCAAAGCAAGGTTGATGGAAGCACGCGGACTACCACCAAAAGCAATCATCGGTTGCATTTTATCCAAACCATAAGCCTTGGGGTCACGGGTGGCAAAGACGATATCGACGATGTATTTCTCAATTTTCTCATCGATATATACTTGGCGCACGATTTCGCGGGCACGTTTAATATCATCGGTAGAGAGAATAGGCAGCACTTGTTTCTTGTCACCCGTAATATTCTGACGGATAATCTGTTGCTCTTCTTCTTTCTTAGGATAACCGATAACGACCTTAAGCATAAAACGGTCGGTTTGTGCTTCGGGCAGAGGGTAGGTACCTTCTTGCTCAATGGGGTTTTGGGTCGCCAAAACGAGGAAGGGATCATCCAATGCAAAAGTCTCTTCTCCAATGGTCACTTGACGTTCCTGCATGGCTTCCAAAAGGGCAGATTGCACTTTGGCAGGAGCACGGTTAATCTCATCGGCCAATACGAAGTTGGCAAAGATAGGACCGCGTTTGATGGAGAATTCCTCTTTTTTCTGACTATATATCTGTGTACCGATGACGTCGGCAGGCAGTAAGTCCGGAGTGAACTGAATACGGCTGAACTTGGCTTTGATTAGGTCGGATAGTGTCTTGATAGCCAATGTCTTGGCCAAACCGGGCACACCTTCAAGCAAAATATGTCCGTCCGATAGCAAACCAATCAATAGGGATTCAACGAGGTGTTTTTGCCCTACAATAACTTGATTCATGCCCAATGTGAGGGCATCAACAAATGAACTCTCTCGCTCAATACGCTCTCCTGGAGTTCGCGAATGTCAACAGTAGTTGTCATAATTTATATATATTTTAATTTACTTTTTGTCGTTACAAGTCCTTAAAA